>DAOWMJ010000009.1 GCA_030643145.1 Candidatus Latescibacterota bacterium
CGGGAAGTTCCGAATTTGATCAGGATGTCGAACATCCGGTTATAGATCTGATGCTTGAGCAGCGTAACCGGGCGAAGATGGGTGGCACTATGCGTCTTGGGTCCTATCCGTGTGAAATAGCAAAGGGTTCGCTGGCGGAGAAACTCTACGGTTCTCTTAAAATTAATGAAAGGCATAGACACCGTTATGAGGTTAACAATAACTACCGCGGGATACTTAAAGAAAATGGGTTGATATTTTCAGGGCTTTCTCCTGATGGTGACCTTGTTGAAATTGTCGAGTTGCAATCACACCCCTTCTTTATCTCCACTCAATTTCATCCGGAATTTAAATCCCGTCCTCAGAGGGCTCATCCTCTTTTTAAGGGATTGGTTAAGACTGCAATAGAGTATTCAGCTTCATCTGCAGGCAAAGCGCATCAGAAAGCAAGTCAGGACAGGCGATAGAAATGGCTTCTCTTATGATAGGGGAACAAAGGATATCCCGCCGTGAAAAGCCCTTACTGATTGCCGGCCCTTGCGCTCTGGAAGATGAAGAAGATGCGATAAGAATTGCTGAAAAATGCGCCGGGTTGGCGGAAGAAAACGGGTTTTTCTATATTTTCAAAGCAAGTTATCTGAAGGACAATAGATCTTCTCTCGATTCATACGCGGGGTTGGGGATTGAAGATGGGTTGAAAATCCTTGATAGGATACGCGCTGAAATTGGAGTTCCGGTATTGACCGATGTGCATTGCCGCCAGGAAATTCCCTATGTCGCGGAAGTATGCGATGTTATACAGATTCCGGCGTTTCTCGTGAGGCAGACGAGGCTTGTAGTGGCCGCGGCGAAAACAGGGAAAGCCTTGAATCTAAAGAAAGCGCAGTTTCTGTCCCCTGAAGAAATGGGATTAGCGGTCGACAAGGCACGCAGGAGTGGGGCCGAATCAGTGATGGTTACGGAAAGGGGAACCCTTTTTGGGTATAATAATCTTGTTGTTGATATGACATCGTTTGCCAGGATGAGGTCTTTCGATCTTCCTTTGATAATGGATGTAACTCATTCTCTTCAGCTTCCGGGGGGACTGGGGGCCAGCAGCGGAGGGCGCCCTGAATTTGCCGGCATTTTGGCTCGTTCCGCGGCTGCCGCGGGGTGTGACGGGTTTTTTATAGAAACTCATTTCAATCCGCTTTCCTGCAAGTGTGACGCGGAGACTATGCTGCCGATCGAAAAATTACCTGGTCTTTTGGGGGAACTAACACAACTTTTTGATCTTATAAATTCCTTTGATTTAAATGGCGATTATTAATAATTATGTATAATAAATGTTGATGGAAATGGAGAGGAAATTACTGGTATGGAGAAAAGCCCTTCTTTCAGCGCACAAGGGGCCGGGGTAACTGGCTCCTCTCATGACAGTTCGGAACAAAAGAGCGCCATAGATATCGGGCGTGAAGTTGTTTTGCGAGAAATGGAAGGGTTGAAGGCCTTGCGTCGGGGGATAGGGGAGGAGTTTGAAAAAGCTGTTAATATTCTGCTTGAATGCAGTGGGAAAGTGATCGTTTGCGGAATCGGCAAATCGGGGATAATTGCCAGGAAAATAGCGGCGACATTAAGCAGTACAGGTACCCCCGCTGTTTATTTACATTCTGTAGAAGCCAGCCATGGTGATATGGGGATGGTAGTAGAAAACGATGTTTTTCTGGCTGTTAGCAAGAGTGGCGGGAATGAGGAAGTGACAAAGATTATTCCCTATCTGAAGGCTCTCAAAGTAGAAATCATTTCCATTACGTCCAGTGTGGATTCCAAGCTTGCTAAAGAAAGCGACGTGGTGCTGTTGATAAACGCCCGGCAAGAAGCAGGTTCGATAGGAGTAGTTCCAACCACGACTACTACAGTCTCTCTGGTGCTGGGAGATGCTTTGGCCGTAGCTGTATCAACGAAGAAAAATTTTGGGCGTGAAGATTTCGCTTTGCTTCATCCGGGTGGTGTTCTTGGGCGCAAACTCTTTTTGAAAGTATCAGAGTTGATGCATATTGGGGATGATCTGCCTCTTGTTGGCCGGGAAACCTCTTTGAAAGAAGCGCTGATTGAGATTATTGATAAGAAACTGGGTTGTACGGGCGTTACTGAAGGAGATGGAAAACTTGTTGGTATTATCACAGACGGGGATTTGAAAAGAATTCTTATAGAAAATCCCGAAGCGCTTGATAGCGCGGTTTCCGGATTGATGACTCCCTCGCCCAGAACCATTTTCTCTGATCTACTTGCAGTGGAAGCGCTTAAGCAAATGGAGATGAATCCGGATGGTCAGATTACGCAGCTCTTTGTGATGGACAACGAGGACCGTCCTGTAGGCATAATTCATATGCATGATATTATTAGTGCGGGGTTGAAATAAATTTCATCGATTGGAAATAGAAGGACACATTAATGTTAGGATGCTTATGTTGTATCGCTAACTATGATCGATAATTTTTTCCCGGGCGGCGGCTCCGCTTTTTAAAAATAGCAAAATATTTATTCACTTAAATACGAAACTGGTATCAGATTCCTTAACAAATATTGTCTGCGGGATTGTTCTTGCCTCTGAAAATTTGTTAACGGTTTTGGCCGGTTGTTAATAGTTTGTAGAATAAGGAGTTACGAGAGAGGTTGTTCTTCATATCATCTTTATATCTGATGGCATATAAATTGCTCGACTGTATAAATTGGTTTTAGTATATTCAATAGTGAAGAAGATGAGATAAATATCTACAGTTGTTTTCTCGAAGGAGAATCAAATTATTTCGGTACCGATTTGGCTTAGTCGAGGGAATGTTCGTTCTGTGATTTACTGCCGGTAAAGAATGAGTAGTTAGTATGCGGGGTATTGTAACTAAAAGAAATAATGCTTCCAGGCGCTTGCTTATCACTTTGTATATTCTTTTTCCTGTATTAATTAGCATTTCATGTCAAAGCGATGATAGTGATTATTTTATAAGCCTGCATGGCGGCGCTGATCAGGTGATTAATAATTTTGAGACTGTGGAAAGTGATTCAGGGATTGTGAAATGGAGAATGAAGGCGCCTGTGGCAAGGGTATACAATACCAGGAAGCTTCTTGTAACAGATAATCCGGTGATAAAGTTCTTTGATGAAGATGGGGAAGTGTCATCCGTGGTTACCGCGGACAAGGGAGAAATTAATCAAAAAACAAGGGATCTAACCGCGATTGGCAGCGTTGTAGTTACTTCAAACGAAGGGTACACGCTTGAAACCGAGAGTCTTGTCTGGCTTCATAAAAAGGGCGAAATTCATACCGAAGATTTTGTAAAATTTACAAAAGGTAATAATGTTACAACAGGATACGGTTTTTGGGGCTATCCCGAATTAAAGGAATTTGATATAGTCAGGGATGTTAATGGGAATCTGGTTGACGAAGATGGAATGATGAATAAAGAACTGGAGGAGAATGGAACTGAGGAATAAGGAGCTTTCCCGCTCCGGTAATGGGAGAAAAGGGTTTGGAACAGACAAGTTGGTTAAAAAATACCAGAAGAAACTTGTTGTAAATGAAGTTTCAATCTCGGTTCAAAGGGGAGAAATTGTAGGGTTGCTTGGGCCAAACGGCGCCGGCAAAACAACTACATTCTATATGATGGTGGGGATGATCAAACCTGAAAGTGGGAAAGTGTTTTTTGATGACAAGGATATTACCGGGTTGCCTATGTACAAAAGAGCGAGGATGGGAATAGGTTATCTTCCCCAGGAACCCTCTATTTTTAGAAGATTAACGGTAGAGGATAATATCAAAGCTGTAATTGAAACTATTTCTATTTCTGCTGATAAGCAGGAGGAGTTTCTCGAAAACCTCCTCGATGAACTTGACATAAAGCATTTGAGAAAAAACTACGGGTATCAGTTGTCAGGCGGGGAGAGGAGACGTGTGGAAGTGACCCGCTCTCTGGTTACAGATCCGTCCTTTATGTTGATGGATGAACCTTTTGCCGGTATCGATCCGATTGCTGTAGCTGATTTGCAGGAGATAGTTGTCAAGTTGCGTGAGAGGGGTATTGGTATATTAATAACGGACCATAATGTCAGGGAGACATTGTCGATTACTAACAGAGCGTACATAATGTATGAGGGAGCTATCAAGTGTTTGGGTGACGCGGATGAATTGGCGTCTGATCCGGAAGTAAAAAAAATATATTTGGGAGAGTCATTTAAATTATGATGGAGGATAACTGACATATGGAAATGAAGATGGGAATGCGAATGGCAATGCAGCAGCGTCTTGTTATGACTCCGAGGTTGCAACAGGCCTTAAAACTGCTTCAGATGCCTACATTGGAATTGCAACAGGTGCTTAAGCAGGAAATCCTTAAAAATCCTCTTCTCGAGGAAGAAGATGAAATTGAAGAACTTGATGAGAATGAGATTCAAGAAAAAGAAGGAAAAGAAGAAGAGGACTCTGACTGGGAAGAAGTTTTTGAAACCGCATTCAACATGGGGGGAACCGGTGGGGAAGAGACTGAACAAAGAGATGATATGCTGGAGAGGGTGCCGGTCGCGAGGCAGAGTTTTTCGGATAATCTGTTAAGTCAGCTTCGTTTGGCAACTGATGACGAACAGATGCTTGAGATAGGTGAATATTTAATAGGTAGTCTCGATGATTCGGGTTATATGATAGGCTCTTTGGACGATATTGCCAGGACCTTCAATGTTGAAGAAGAGGTTGTTCGTAATATACTGGAACTTGTTCAAACATTTGATCCCTCGGGTGTCGGCGCCAGGAATATAAAAGAATGTCTTATGCTTCAGCTTGAAAGAAAAGATATGTTAGGCAGTAAAGCCGCGATTATTATTGCTGATTACTTTGAAGAATTTAAGCAGAGGAAATATTTGGATATTAGCAAAAAAATGAAAATTTCTTTGAAAGAGATTCAGGTTCAAGCCGGAATAATTGCTACTCTCGATCCAAAACCCGGGCTAAGTGTTTTTGCCGATAATCCTAAGTATGTTATTCCGGACCTTATTGTAGACAGGGTTGACGATAAATATATAATTACTCTGAACGAACGAAATGTTCCCCGGCTGAGAATCAGCAAGGCATACCGGGATGAATTAAAAACTAATCCCAAGATCAGCACTGAAACAAAGGATTTTATAAAGGGGCGGCTCAAGAATGCTAAATGGTTGATTCAAACTATTGAGCAGCGACGGCGGACAATGATAAAAGTTATGGAATGCATAGTAGACAAGCAGAGAGACTTTTTTGAAAAAGGCGTCATTGCGTTAAAGCCCTTAACTCTGCAGCAGGTCGCCGTTGAAATAGATATGCATGAGTCAACTGTAAGCCGCGTGACTACGAGTAAATATGTTCAGACGCCAAGGGGTGTTTACGGACTGAAATTCTTTTTCAGTGCAAAGCTGAGCACTAAATCAGGTACAGATGTTTCCTCAAGAAGTGCTAAAATGAAGATCGAGAAAATTTTACAAAAAGAAGATTCAAAGAAACCCTTGAGTGATCAAAAAATTGCTGATATTCTGAAAGCTGATGGATTGATCATAGCACGTAGAACAGTTGCTAAATATAGAGAGCAACTTGGCATATTACCTGCCAGACATAGGAAAGAGTACTGAGTTTGGGTTTTCGAGGGAGCAAAGATAGATAAATGGTACTCTCTACTGATGTTCGACACTATAAGAGATTGCCTTCCTGGTTAAGAAGGAAGATTCCCCTTCTCTGTGAGTGTTCTACTATTGAGCGTGTGATAAAGAAAAGGGGGTTACATACTATCTGCCGTGAGGGACGTTGTCCAAACAGAGCGGAATGTTATTCGAAAAACAAAGTCACCTTTATGATACTTGGAGATATTTGCACGAGGGACTGTTTGTTTTGTTCCGTTAAAAGTGGACAGCCGTTTCCTCTGGATAGTAATGAACCCGAGAAAATAGCGGACGCGGTTCAAGAATTGGGGTTAACCCATGTAATTATAACTTCCGTAACACGTGACGATCTTCCCGATGGAGGAAGCGGTGTTTATTCACAGGTTGTCCGGAAGTTAAAGAGTATTGATCAATCACCTCTGATCGAACTGCTCATACCGGATTTTAATGGCGATATCAGCGCTTTAAGGACTGTACTTGATTCAAAACCTGACATTGTTTCTCATAACATTGAAACAGTTAGAACTATTTTCGGAAGTGTAAGGAAGGGAGCCGATTATGATAGATCCATTTCGATACTTTCCATAGTGAAGGATGAGGGACTGGGAATAATGACCAAATCCGCGTTAATGCTTGGGCTGGGCGAATCAGCTGATGAAGTTTTGGAAACGATGAAGGATCTTAGAGGAGCGGGCTGTGATTTTCTCGCTATAGGGCAATATCTTCGCCCGGGGATAAAACAGATTCCTGTAAAGAAATTTGTTGTTCCCGAGAAATTCTTGTGGTATGAAAAAAAGGGATATGAAATGGGATTTCTAGAGGTGGCATCAGGATCTTTTGTTAGAAGTTCTTATCAGGAAAATGATATTAGGAAATTTAGAAAGAGGGTTGTGGCAGAGTCGGATGAATGATGCTAGGAGGAAATTGATATGGAATTGACAACAACGGCAAGGCATTTTAAAGCAAGTCCAGAACTTATTGAGCATATTGAAGTAAAAATGAGGAAAATCAAGCGCTATTTTGAAAATATTATAACTGTTGATGTAATAATGTCTAAAGAGAAAACACGTAATATTGCTGAAATTAATCTTCGTGTTCAAGGTCATGTTTTTACAGCCTTGGAAGAAACTGAAAATATGTATATTTCGATAGACAGGTGCGAGAGAGATTTGGAAAAACAAATAAAAAAATATAGGGGAAAGCTTCATTCCCGCCATCAAAACCATAAGAAGGGCTCCGGCAGACAATATCCGCGGGAATTTGTGATTAATGCTGAAAGTGTTGAAAGTGCGAATGGGATTGAAATGATTGAAGAGGCTGCTTATAATTTGGAGAATATGAATGTTGAAGAAGCAATCAAGGCTATGAAGATACAGGAAAAGGAATTTTTCCTTTTCGACAATTCAGAATCAGGCAAACCAAGTTTTGTATACAGACGTTCAGATGGTAATTATGGAGTGATTAATTTATAGATCATTAGCGTTTTTTTGACAGGGGAAAATATATTGGCGGAGCGTAAAAGAACCTATAAGGTAAAGAAATTTTTTGAAGATAATAAGGATGAATTAGGATTAGAGCTCCTTACGTCAAGTTTCAAAGGGCAATTGGACATAACTATTCCCTATGTCTACCGGCCCGCTTTTGTTCTTACGGGATTTATGGAAAATTATCTTCATAAAAGGGTTCAAATTATCGGGGAAACTGAAATGATGTATTTTCGTTCCCTTGATAAAGGGCAGAAAAGGGACGCCCTAAAAAGGCTCTTCTCAGAAATTCTCTGTTGTATTATTGTAACAAAGGGATTGGAGCTCCCGGACGATTTTATTACAGAGGCTGAAAAATTCTCCGTACCGGTAATGAGGACAAACCAGCAGACTACGTTCTTTATTCACATGCTGACTGAGATTCTTAATTATTACTTCGCGCCCCGCACCACAAGTCATGGATCACTTGTTGATGTATACGGGGTAGGCTTGTTGTTCTCCGGAGAAAGCGGTATAGGAAAGAGTGAAATCGTTCTGGACCTGGTTGAACGCGGACACAGGCTTGTTGCAGATGATTTTGTTGAAATAATCAAAAGGGGAGATGTGGTTATCGGGAGAGGAAGAGAACATCTAAAACATTTTATGGAGATCAGGGGAGTTGGAATAATAAATATTATGGATGTATTTGGTATCAGGGCGATTAGAATACAGAAACGTATCGAAGTAATGGTACAGCTTAGAGAATGGGATCCTACGCGGGATTGGGACAGACATGGGCTCGACGAAAAAACCACTGAGATTCTTGGAACGAAAGTGACGCAACTGGTTGTTCCCATCTTTCCGGGAAAGAATATTACTGTTATTGCTGAGACCATTGCTTTAAATCATATGCTTAAAATATACGGGTTTAATGCTGCTAAAAAACTGGATAGAAATCTTATTGATTTGATACAGAGCAGAAAACAAACTCGAAGATATCTTAGGAATGATACGGAATGAGCGATACTGGCAGCAGAACTGCTGGAATTATTGTTACTCATGGAAGATTGGCGGAGGAGTTTGTAAGGACAATCGAGGGTATTCTTGGAAAAGTGGAGGATTTCTATTCTGTTTGCAGCGAAGATTATTGTGATTCTCTTATCGTTGAAAAAATAAGAGAAATAATGAAAAAATATAAAAAAGAGCATATTGTTTTATTTGTTGATTATTCTGGCGGATCCTGTTTTATGAACTGTGCTCGGGCCACAGCCGGGATGGAGGGAGTTAAGGTGATAAGCGGGGTTAATCTGCCCGTCCTCCTGGATTTTGTGACTAAAAAAGGAGTATTGAATTATAAAGAAATGACAGATCATTTAGTAAAACGCGGTCGAGATAGCATTAAAGGCGCCTCCTAAATAATCAATTATCTTAATTTTTGTCCGCAGAATAGTTTTTCTTTTGTGTATTTCATTGAAAGGTGTATGCCTGATGTTGGTTTTGATAAGGATAGACGACAGGTTGATTCACGCGCAAGTGGTTATAGGCTGGTACGAAGAATGCCGTCCGGACAGGATAATCCTGGCTGATGATAAAGTCGGTGATAATGAATGGGAAAAGAAACTGTATATTTCTGCGGTACCTTCCGATATAAAGGTGTCTGTACTTTCATTAAGAGAAACGGCAGATAGAATTAATCAGGGCGTTTACAATAAAGATAGAGTTATACTCCTTGTGAGGGGGCCTGAGCAGGCGTTGCAGCTTTATGAAAATGGGTTGGAGTTTGATGAATTAAATATCGGGGGTATGCATTATAGGGAGGGTAGGAAAAAAGTAATTGGGGAGCTTTATATCAGTGAGGATGAGAAATCAGTACTTAGAGAACTTGTAAAAAAGAGTGTTATTCTGGAAGCCAGGGCTTTACCAGGCGACGAAAAAGTGATAATGAATTCAAAAATTGTGTAGGAGAAACTGTGGGCATGAAAAAAAAGGTAATATTTATTTTTGGTCTTCATAACCATCAGCCCGTAGGAAATTTTGATTTTGTTATTGAGGATGCCTACCAAAAAGCCTATTTCCCATTTCTTGAGGTAATGAATGAATTTCCTAATATTCCTTTCGCGCTGCACAACAGTGGAATTTTATGGGACTGGATTTCTGAAAATCATAAAGAATATCTTGAAATTCTTTCCAGGATGATCCGGCGTTCTCAGGTTGAAATTCTGTCTGCGGGATATTATGAACCTATTTTGTCTGTTATCCCCCATAGAGACCAACTTGGCCAGCTTACAATGATGAACAAATTTATAACAAACAAATTAAATGCAAAGCCGCGTGGGTGCTGGCTGACCGAGAGAATATGGGAGCCTCATTTGCCGGACATTCTCGAGAAAGCTGGTCTTGAATTTGTTCTTGTTGATGATTCGCATTTTAAATCGATAGGGTTAAGAGAAACGGAAATCCGCACCTTTTTTAATACTGAAGAGAATGGAGCGTACGTAAAAATATTTCCTATTGATAAAAAATTGAGGTACCTGGTGCCTTTCAGTGATCCTGAAGAGACCATTACCTACTTGCGTGAGATTGCTGATGACGGAGAAGCAGAGAATCAGATAGTAGTTCTGGCGGATGACGGCGAAAAATTTGGAGTTTGGCCCGGGACTCATTCACTTTGTTATAAGCAGGGCTGGCTGCGCCGTTTTTGCAGTATTCTTGAAGAGAATAGAGATTGGCTGCAGGTGATGAATTTCTCGGATGTTATTGATAAATATTTTCCATCGGGAATTGTTTATCTCCCAACCGCGTCATACAGTGAAATGATGCAGTGGGCGCTCCCCCTTTCGGCTCAGATTAAGCAAAAAAAGGCCGGGGAGATTCTGGAAGCTGACTCCGGGATCAATGAGACGGCCGAACTTATCAAAGGGGGATTTTGGAGAAATTTCCTTGTAAAATACGAAGAGAGTAACTGGATGCATAAAAGAATGCTTTCTGCGAGCAGGCTTGTGGACGGTTATGGGAAGGAAACTGGATATCTGGGCGTGTGGGAGGAAGCGAAGAATCATTTGTATCAGGCTCAATGTAATTGTGCGTATTGGCATGGGCTTTTTGGAGGTCTTTATCTGCCCCATTTGCGAAGCGCTATTTTTAAGCATATAATTGAAGCTGAGAGTATTATTGAAAAGGAAAAGAATAAAAGTAAAAAATACTTAAACCATACTATCTGTGATATTGATGGTGATGGAGCAGATGAGATTTTGCTTACTTCACCATATATGAAATTAATTTTCAAACTGAGGGGGGCTTCCCTGAGAGAATTTGATATCCGGGATCCCGCCTTTAATCTAACCGATATTCTTCGCAGACGTGAAGAAATATACCACAATAAGGTTCCGAAGCTTTCCAATAAGGATTCCAGCGAAGCGGCGAGCATTCATGAAATGAATGTTGCCAAGGAAGATGGCCTTGATTCATTTCTTATATATGATTCTTATCAACGAATGTCACTGCGCGATCATTTTATCGGAAGCGATGTCGGTTTAGATTCATTTGCCCGTTCTTCATACTATGAAGGCGGGGATTTTATTGATGGTGAATTTTCGCACAGTGTATCTGATGATAAAAATGAAAAACATCTTTTATTCAGCAGATCAGGGAAAGTGAAGTTGGGTGACAGTGAAACAGAGATAAAAATGGATAAACTTATTTCTGCTTCAAACTCGTCCGCCCGGTTTAAAGTAAATTATTCCCTTTTCCCTGCGAATGGAAGTGTTAAAGGCGCACTAGTTGTTGAAAATGTTTTTTCACTTCTTGCCGGAGATGCCCCGGACAGATATTACATTTTTCCAGGAAGAAAACTTTCCAAGAGCAACCTGGCATCAACCGGGGAAGAAGAAGGCGTTGATTCTGTTTTAATTGTGGATGAATGGCTGAATATTAAGATAAAAATGTCTTTTAACCCTATAGCCAAGATATGGAGATTTCCGATAGAGACAGTTTCAAATTCCGAATCAGGGTATGAATTGGTATATCAGGGTTCAGTAATTGCGGCGGTGTGGCAACTTGATATGCATAGAGAGGAAGAAAAAAGGGTAGAGATAATTGTTAGTGTTAAACAATTCCGGGATTGAAAGGAACTAGTTTGATAGGGTTTGATCTTATTATACCGGTTTCTCTACTTGGTGGGGCTCTATGTGTTGATTTTAGAACTTCATTAAGGTTGATGCTGTCACAGCCTATTTGTGGCGGATTGTTGACCGGTATAATCCTTGGAGAACCATTTAATGGGTTACTTGCCGGTACATTGATCCAGATAATGTTTCTCGGAAATTTGTTTGTCAGGGGAACCAAGACACTGGACCTTCCTATTGCCGGCGTTGTTTCAGCGGCGTTGTTTGTTCTCGTTGATCTCAATCTGGCAGGGGATGTTTCCGTTGCGGCAATGACGATGATATGGGCTCTCTTCTTCGGTTTGTCAGCTGGATGGTTTGGATATTTTCTTTACAGGATTTTGTTTTTTAAATTGTCTGGTGCGGCAGAATTTGTAGTGAAAAAGGCAATGGCAGGGAAATTGTGGTATCTTTCTCTCCTTCACATTTCCATGGTTGTTTTTCATTTTCTGTACGGCTTTGTTGTTCTTCTGGCGATTCTTCCCGTTGGGTATAAGGTGATATTATATTTTGTTTCAACTTCCTGGAGGTTGACCGGTTCAGTAGACATTCTTTATATTTTTCTGCCTTTCATAGGTGTTGGATCTCTGTTGAGAATGCAAATTCTCAAATCGCAGGGATTCTGGTTTATATCCGGTGTACTTCTTTCGGCAGTGATACTTGTTTTTATGTAAAAGGTGGAGATATCTTTAATTTGAATATCATATGGAGATTATTCCTTCTGCAGAATTTAAGAAATGAACGTCTGAATGATGGGCTTGGATTCTTTTTCGCGTTGCTCCCCGGATTTAAAAAACTCTCTAAAGGTAATGGGAGGATGGAGGATTATGTCAGGAGGTACTTAAATTATTATAATTCAAATCCGATTTTTTCTTCCTGTATCATAGGCGCGGTTCAAAGTATGGAAGAGAAGAAAGAAAGCGGCAAAGATATTGATGTTGAGTGGATTCGCAGTGCAAGGGATACTCTTTCGTCTGTAATGGCCGCGAGGGGAGACTATTTTTTCGAAGTTGTTTTATTACCGTTGACATTGACAATTGCCTCAATTTTTACTATATACGGAGTGTATTTTGGCCCGGTCATTTTTTTACTTTTCTATAACTATTATCACTTTAAGTTCAGGGTAGGGGGTTATTATAAGGGCTTAAGTTTTGGTGATAATGTTGAAGATTTGATTTTAGGGCCCTATTTGAAGATTAGCAAATTTATGACCGCGGCGGTAGCATTCGTTGCAGGTATATTTACTTCAATAGTATTTATCAGAGGTTATATGTTTGGGGGTTTTCAGGTTGCAGGTTGGGGAGTGTTGTTGGTTGCCGGGGTCATCTGGTTAAGGAGAAAGTACTCGCTTCGGGTGAGTGTAATAGTAGGGTTTTTTGCTACAGTTTTGTTTATTATTATTCGGCAGGTAAGATGAATTGTATGACGGAAATGTAACATTGGCCTGCGTCAGTGTTACGTTTGGCGGTAGGAGTTAATGAACCCGAGTTTGCGGCTCGATCGTCGATGTAAAGAAATGAATGAGTATATGAAAAAAATTAAGGTAAAAGTTGTTAATGAAAACGGCATCCATCTGCGTTTAGCGGGTGAATTGGTAAAGAATTGCAGCAGGTTCAAGTCCGATGTGCATATCGAAAAGGATTTTGAACGAATAAATGCCAAGAGTATTTTAAGTATCGCGAGCCTTGGAGCGGAATATGGGGCAGAATTAACTATTATTGTTGATGGACAGGATGAGGATCAAGCTGTAAGTCTGCTTGCCGATCTCTTTAAAAGCGGTTTTTCTGAAGGGACAGAATAATGTTTTCCGACAAATTTGCAGGAAAAGAACTGATTTTTAACGGAATTCCTGTTTCGCCGGGAATAGCGATCGGGACGGTTTTTGTTGTTCATCTTGATGAACTTGCCGTGACTGATAATAAAATTGATGAGGATGAAGTTGAAGGTGAAATTGAAAAATTCAGGGAAGCTCTCAGGCAAACCGGAGAGGAACTGAAAAAAGTCAAGGAAACCCTTGCGGAAGATATGGGGGATGAGCATGCCAGAATTATGGATACTCATCTGATGATTTTGGCTGATAATATGATGATAAAAGATACGGAAAAATGTATTAAAACAGAAAAGGCAAATGCAGCCTATGCTCTTGGAAAGGTCTTGAAAAAAACGTTTGAGTCGTTCGCCAGGATGGATGATCAGTATCTAAGTGAAAGAGCGGAAGATATTCATGATGTCAAAAGACGTATTGTTAGGAATTTGCTTGGCCAGACCCAGGAAGGTCTAAAAGAGCTTCGAAGGAAAGCTGTTGTTGTAGCAAAAAATCTTACACCGTCCGATACGGTAGGATTTGACAGAAAATATGTTGAAGCGTTTGTTTCTGATATCGGCGGGAGTACTTCTCATGCAGCTATTATAGCCAGATCGCATGGAATCCCGGCTGTTGTTGGACTTGGAAATTTTACTCATAACGTACGGCCAAATGATAATATTATTGTTGACGGAATCACCGGGCAGGTTGTTCTGCGACCTGAAAAAAACACAATAAAACTATATGAGAATGCCAGAGAAAAATTCAAAGAGATGGAGAAAGAACTCCTGACCCTGAAAGATTATCCTGCGATAACACTGGATGAACGAAAGTTCGAACTATCTGGCAATGTTGAAACTCTGGATGAAATAGATGATGTGGTGAGCCACGGCGCGAAAGGTATTGGGCTTTTCAGAACGGAATATTTCTTTATTACTTCTCCGTCTCCTCCAGGGGAAGAGACGCAGTATCGATATTACAGGGATGTTGTTAAACAGATAGCTCCTGAATCTGTGATCATCAGGACTCTTGATGTCGGAGGGGATAAGATCGCGGATTGGATAGGAAATATTGAAGAAGCTAATCCCTTTATGGGATGGCGAGGGATACGGTTCACCCTTTCGAGGAAAGATATTTTCAGATCCCAGCTAAGAGCGATATACAGGGCTTCCGCGCATGGTAATGTAAGGATAATGTTTCCAATGATATCCGTTATGGAGGAAGTACTAACAGCAAAACAAATATGCAATGAGGTAAAAGAAGATTTGCTCAAAGAACGTTACAAAATAGACGAAGATGTTAAAATTGGTGTGATGATAGAAACCCCTTCCGCTGTGATATTAGCCCGTCATATTGCCAAAGAAGTTGACTTTTTCAGTATAGGATCAAATGATCTTGTTCAATATACAATGGCAGTTGACAGGGGGAACAGCAGGATTTCATATTTATATGATCCGCTTCATCCGGTTATTATTCGTTCTATTCGTGATACAGTAAAGGCGGCCAGAGAAGAAGGGATAAAGGTTGGATTGTGTGGTGAAATGGCGGTGAGTGAAGGCGCGCTTGGTATGTTGCCGCTTATCGGAATGGGGTTGGATGAGATCAGTGCTCCTTCTTATCTGATACCTGAAATAAAGAAGATTATTCGGTCTGTTACATTTGATGAAACCCGTTCCCTCGTAAGGAAGATACTGAGGCGGGCAACTGCCAGTGAAGTGCGGGAGTTGCTGTGCAATTTTATAATTGAGAAACGGCCGGAATTAAAGAAGTTTATCCCAAAAGTTTCACTGAAGTAGAAAATTAACTATCGGTAGATTGTAATGAGTATAGAAAATAGATTTAATAAATATGACAGATCTGACATGTTGGAGAATGTTCTGGCGTTACCGGATCAGATGCGGGAAGTGTGGAATAGTTCCAGCGATTTTATCCTTTCCCGTCCTTCAGCCGGCTCTACGCTTGTCATCTGCGGTATGGGAGGATCGGCAATTGGCGCTGTTCTGATTCGCGACCTTGTCAATAAGAATTCTGATTTTTCTGTGCATATTGAAAGAGGATATTTACTTCCCGCCTATGCAAGCGCGAATTCAACGGTTATATGCGTCAGTTACAGCGGCAACACAGAGGAGGTGCTAACCCTTTTTGACGAAGCCGTACAGCGTGGTTGTGAAATCGGAGTAATTACATCCGGAGGAGAATTGGGGCGGAGGGCCGCTGAGGCGAACGCAAGCGTGATGAATATAAGAGGGGGACTTCCTCCAAGAGCGGCTATTGGTCTGCTCTTTACTTCTTTGCTTCGTTTGGTTGTTAACTGGGGAATTTATAGGATTACTGATGAAGAATTCACGGAACTTCTGAAAAAGGCGCGTTTTATAATAAAAGAGATCACTCCTGGATATAATTCTAAAGATAATCTAGCGTTTCAGTTATCGAAAAAATTATATAAAAAGATTCCCCTTATTTACGCGGGGGATGGTTTGCTTAAAGGGGTATCATATAGATGGAAGTGTCAGTTTAATGAAAATGGAAAAATTATGGCATATTCAAATATATTCCCGGAACTTGGACACAATGAAATTATGGGATGGGAATGTCCGGATAATATCAAAAAAAATCTGTTCCTTATTTTCCTGATCGACCGTGATGATCATCCAAAGGTGCAAAAACGCATGCAGGTAACATATTCAATGCTTGAAAAATTAGCCGGGGATTCGGTTGTGATTGACAGCAGTTGGTATGGAAACAATTCAGGGGGAAGGCTTGAACGTCTTCTTTCTATGCTGATCTTAGGTGATATGATGAGTGTTTATCTGGCTGTCGGGCGCGGCGTTGATCCAACTCCGATTGAGAAAATTGAAACGATAAAAAAGCTTTTAAAGATGGGAGAATCATGATAGCTGTTATCCCCGTGGCCGGAATCGGGAAGCGTCTTCGTCCGCATACCTATGCGGCGCCTAAGGCCTTGATAAGTGTCGCCGGCCGGCCGATCCTCGGCCACATCATAGATAGTCTTATTGATATGGGAGTCACCGAACTTGTTCCGATTATCGGGTACAAGGGGGAAATGATCCGTGAGTATATTACGAACGAATATGACCTTCCTGTTAATTTTGTTGTACAGGGGGAGCAAAAGGGCATTGCCCACGCTGTGAATTTGACAAGACAATACGCGGATAACTCGGAAATGATAATTATTCTGGGTGATACGATAATAGAGACCGATTTTTCCAGGATACCCCTGGAAGGAGATAATGTACTTGGCGTGAGGGAAGTTGATGATCCGACGCGTTTTGGAATTGTTGAAATGTCTAATGGAATTATAACCCGGATTGAGGAAAAGCCGGAAAACCCAAAAAGCAATCTTGCGGTAGTGGGACTTTATTATTTCAAGGATTCAGCCCGGCTTTTCAGCGCGTGCGATGAGATTATACAAAAGGATATCAGAACAAAGGGTGAATATCAAATAACGGATGCCCTGGCCTTGATGATTTCGGGAGGCGTTGAATTTAAACCCTATCAGATAGATGACTGGTATGACTGTGGTAAAATAGAAACATTACTTGGCACTAACCGCACATTGTTAAAAAAGAGTAATAATAAAACAACAAGGAAGGGATCAATAATTATTCCTCCATGTTGGATTGACGAGAGCAGCAAGATCGAAAAATCAATTGTCGGCCCCTATGTTTCTGTTTCAAGAGATTGCAGAATCAGTAATTCGATTGTGGAAAATTCAATTTTAAATAGTGGTAGCACTATACAGGATATTATTGTGATTGACAGCGTTATTGGTTCGATGACGGATATTATTGGAAATAAAATGAGTGTTAATATTGGAAATAATTCCGCCCTGCGCTTAAAAAGGAAAGAGTGAAAATAGGGAAGTGGTTAGCTGCAATTTGCTGATTCTGATCGATCAACAGAATCAGTTTACATTAAAAAGATTTAAATAAATCAGAACCTTTTTATTATTGGGGAGGATATTATGAGTAAGAAATATCTGTTCACTTCGGAATCTGTAACAGAAGGGCATCCTGACAAGGTTGCCGACCAGATATCAGATGCTGTCTTAGACGCTATTCTGGATAAGGACCCTTATGGAAGAGTGGCGTGCGAAACGCTTGTGACCACAGGAATGGTTTTTCTAAGCGGTGAGATTCGCACCGGAGCCTATATTGATATTCCAACAATCGTAAGAAAAACCGTAGAGGATATTGGATATACAAAACCGGAACTTGGGTTCGCGTCACAGACATCCGCGGTAGTAACCTCTATCGAAGAACAATCGAGTGATATTAGTATGGGCGTTGACAAAGGCGGCGCGGGTGATCAGGGGATGATGTTTGGGTACGCCTGCAGACAGACAGATGTTCTTATGCCCCTTCCGATTCATATGGCCCACATGCTCGTGAGGAAGGTCTCCGAAGTAAGAAAAGACGGCACCCTGGAGTATATAATGCCGGATGGCAAATCACAGGTAACAATTGAGTACCAGGATAATATTCCAAAAAGAATTGATACTATTCTTATCTCGGTACAGCACAGCGAAGATGTTTCTGTGAGTGAAATCAAAGCCGATCTTGAAAAGTTCGTGATAAAACCGGTTGTTTCCGGTTTTGATGTGGAAAGCAATGATTATAAAATACTGGTTAATCCCACTGGTAGGTTTGTAAAGGGCGGCCCGATGGCTGATACCGGATTAACGGGAAGGAAGATTATTGTTGATACGTATGGAGGATTCGGGAGCCACGGAGGCGGCGCCTTTTCCGGAAAGGACCCTACAAAGGTTGACAGATCGGCATCCTACGCGGCCAGGCATGTCGCGAAGAATATTGTAGGGGCGGAACTTGCGGACGAATGTGAAGTGCAGCTGGCTTACGCTATCGGAGAAAAAGATCCGGTTTCTGTAATGGTAAACACATTTGGAACGGGCAAAATTTCCGATGAAAAGTTGGCGGGGATTATTCCTGACCTATTTGATCTTACTCCCAATGGGATCATAGACAGATTAAATCTAAGAAGGGGCATCTACCGTAAGACAGCGGCCTTTGGACATTTCGGCCGTGAAGAGAAAAACTTTACCTGGGAGAAACTTGATTTTGTCGATGAATTGAAATCAAAAATTTAGAGTATAGAATGGGTTTAATTTTGAGAGGACTTTTTTATGAAGTATGATTGTAAAGATATTGAGCTTGCCCCCGGCGGCAAGGAAAGAATTGAGTGGGCTGACAGTAATATGCCCGTTCTTCGCCTGATTCGCGACCGGTTTGAGAAAGAGAAGCCGTTGGAAGGAATGAGGATTTCAGCGTGTCTTCATGTAACGACAGAGACAGCCAATCTGATGCGTACGCTTAAGGCCGGAGGAGCTGAAGTTGTGCTCTGCGCGTCGAACCCTCTGAGTACACAGGATGATGTGGCCGCTTCCCTTATACACGATTATGAGATTTCCGTCTTTGCCGTTCATGGTGAAGATAATGATACATATTACAATCATATTAACTCTGCGCTTGATACAAAGCCGCATATCACAATGGACGATGGCGCTGATCTTGTAAGCACACTCCACAAGGACCGGCGCGAGTTGCTAGATGATATTATAGGCGGTACCGAAGAAACAACAACGGGTGTTATAAGATTGAGAAGTATGGAAGCGAACGAAGTTCTTGCCTATCCGATAATTGCTGTTAATGACGCGCTTACCAAGCACTTATTTGATAACCGTTATGGAACGGGACAGAGTACTATCGATGGTATTATACGCGCTACAAATGTGCTTCTTGCCGGTACGAGTTTTGTTGTTTTCGGTTATGGATGGTGTGGAAAAGGGGTAGCAATGAGAGCTCGCGGGATGGGCGCGAAGGTTTCCGTTATTGAGGTAGATCCCGTAAGGGCGCTCGAAGCGGTAATGGACGGTTTTAATGTTGTACCCTCTATGGAGGCCGCTGAATTCGGGGATATTTTTGTAACGCTAACGGGCGATATTTCGGTAATCCGCATTGAGCATTTCAACAAAATGAAAAATGGCGCTATTGTAGCTAATTCAGGGCATTTCAATGTTGAGATAGATATACCCGATCTTAAGAAAACTGCTACAGATAAAAAGAGGATACGGAAAGATCTGGATCAGTACACAATGCCAAGCGGGAGAAAGATTAATATTCTGGCAGAAGGAAGGCTTATAAATCTTGCCGCCGCCGAGGGGCATCCCGCTTCCGTTATGGATATGAGTTTTGCCAATCAATCACTTTCCGCTGAATATCTGGCTAAAGTTGAGAAGAAGCTGGAAAACAGGGTGTACCCCGTGCCGAAGGATATTGATAGAGGTATTGCCAAACTGAAACTAGACGCTCTGGAATGCCATATTGACGAACTGACTGAAAAACAGAAAAAGTATCTTTCAAGCTGGGAATTCGGCACCTGATCTGTTTCAGGGTAGAATTAAATGAGTATCTAAAAGAGGGACACCTTTAAGGGTGTCCCTCTTTTTTCCCTTTCTCCCCAACCAGTCTGTGGAGGTTTTGACAACCACCCCCGGAATGTGGTATAATTATCAAACGTTTAAAATTTAACGCCTTTTATAAAGGGACTGCTTACCAGGAGGTTAGACTATGAAAAGGCCCATCGGGGATATTGTTATTGCAATAGTTCTATCATTTTTTCTTCTCTGTGCTATTCCCTGTCTCGCGAGCGAGAATATATACACAGAAGATTTCACCACTACACTGTATGAGGATCCCGCAAACACGACCGCCAATTGGGATACTGTAAACGGTGAACTTTCCCTTTTTCCATTTCAACCAACACTCATTGGAAGCTATAACACACCGGGCTATGCCAAGGGCGTCATGGTGTCGGGCGACTATGCCTTTGTTGCGGATAATGACTATGGGCTCCAGGTGATCGACATCTCAGACCCTGCAGATCCCACACTCCTTGGAACCTACGACACGCCGGATTATGCCTTTGGCCTAGCGGTTTCGGGCGACTACGCCTTTGTGGCGGATTACAGCACCGGGCTCTGTGTGATCGATATCTTAGACCCCGCCGGTCCCACGCTGCTTGGAACCTGCGCCACGTCGGGTTCGGCTGTGGGCGTCACGGTCTCGGGCGACTATGCCTTTGTGGCGGATGGCGCCTCCGGGCTCCGTGTGATCGATATCTCTGATCCCGCCAGTCCCACACTTCTTGGAAGCTACGACACGCCGGGTTATGCCAGGGGAGTTACGGTCTCGGGCGACTACGCCTTTGTGGCGGATGGC
>DAOWMJ010000020.1 GCA_030643145.1 Candidatus Latescibacterota bacterium
GTCACTATATACACGCCAAGTATGTCGACAAGGGGGGTAAGCCGATTTCCGGAGTCGATTACAGGATTAAATCTCCAGAGGGTGATGAATCAGGGGGCATCCTGACAGGGGAAATTAAAAGGCAGGGGGTGGCCGAGGGCAGCCACGAGATAAAGCTTAGAGCAATCACCAAGGCCCGGTGGTCGAAGGATGAATCCGGGAGCGGGGAGAAGGTGAATCTGGAAATCGAAACAGCCGGGTTCGAGGACGGCAAGGTAGCGGAAATTGAAATCTGGATGAAGGATATAAACCGGGCAGACAGAAAGATAGTGACTATCAAGGGTAAGAAAACATCCGGGGATAAGGTGAAAACCGAATGGGTCTTCGAGTATCTGGATGGAGAAGAGAAAGAGGCTTCCGGCGGGAAGAAGAAATACTCTTCACCACAGTTCTATTTTGTTGTCGATATCGACGGGGTTAGAAGCCGCTCCGGCATGCTGACCTACAAGGATTACATCGAGATAGAACTGAAGGATAAAGAAGGCAAACCCCTTGAAAACGAACCCTATATTATTCGTTTTTCAAATGGTGAAATTCGAAAGGGCAATCTCGACGGCAACGGTTACGCCAAAGAGGAGAACTGCCCGCCCGTAAAACATGAAATTGAATTTCCGGATCGTCCCACCATAACAGAGGTTGAGTGAAAATGGGTAACCCCGTTTACCCCGGCAAAAAGACCAAATATATCACAGAAAAAGTGGGGGTTAAGATAATTGCCGTTACTGATGAAGACGGAACCGATTACATGAACGGGAATGAAGAAGCCTCCTTGAAGTTGCTGGATTATATTGAAAAGCATGTGGTTATCAAATTTGTGGTCACCGGGATTAAACAGGAAATAGATCTCGGAGTGGAGTATAAAAGGTCTAAAATTCATGACAATTTCTATAAACAGTATAAGAAGGATAAATTCAAGCCGCCGCGGGTGGCCTGGATTATTCAAAAAAAGATGTATGCGCCAGGCGAGTATGAGATAGAATGGAATGGCCGTGACGACACTCGTAATAAAAGATTGCTGCTGGCCGGCGATTATCAGATAAAGATATTGGGCAGGATGTGGGTATGGAAAAAGAAGCACAAGGTGGGTTTGAAGGTTGCGAAACCCCTGGGTTATAATTATGGCGTCCATTACAAGAAGGGGAAACGTTGGGAGTCGGCGAAGAAAACTGTGGGGTACGCCGAAAAGAGTCAAAAATCTTTAAAGGACAAAACGGGTTTTACGATTTATTCCCAGTTCGATCGCCACGCCAGAGAGGCGGTTGAGGAGATGAAATCGGCGTCGGTGGTATACTTCGACGGTCATTCGAACCCCGGAGCCCTGGTGTTCCATGGAAAAGAGGGGGGACAATTCAAGAAGAAGGATCAATCCCTATTGTACATGTCGGTAAAAATCGCCGAAGGATCAAATGACGCTGTGCTAAAGGATCAGAAAAAGGGATCTTTCAAAGACATCTTTTTTATAATGATGAACAGCTGCCGTGCCGGCAATGAGGTTCTAATGTATCAGGAGATAGTTAATTACTTTAATCCCAAGGGGGTGGATGGAGTTCACGGTGACAATACAACCAAAGCTTTACGTTCATTTCAGAATTTACATGGCATTAAACCCGCGGATGGTTCTAAAAACCAAAGTACCCTGAAATGGTTTAGAATACCGCGGGAGATGGATGAAGAGAAACAAACCAGGGCCATACAGAAGAAACTGACCGGTTTTTTCGCCGGAAAAGCGGATGGTGTTCTGGGAACAAAGACAGAGAAATCTATAAAAAATTATCAGAGCGCACATCCCAAACTAAATGTTACAGGCAAACTGGATGTAGCTACCTTCAAAGCTCTGAATATAGGTGAGAGAACTTCAGGATGGTTTATTCCCAAAAATATAGCCGACGCCATGGGTTATAAGGGAGCCGATATTACCATGGGCTTTATTCACAAGGTGGGCTGGAATACCGCGATGGACTGGGCAAAAAGTTTCTGGGAAAATCTGGCTAACGGACAGGGGATAAACACGGCCGCTTCAAACGCTCAGGCCTCGGTCGATCATAGAAAACGTAAGCATTTCGATTATAATATCTATACCATGGAAGGGGTTTCAAAGGAATCAACCCTTCACCCCGCCCGGTACGGAGCGGTAAGGGAATGAAAGCTGAACGCAAATACAGATTCGCGATTTATCTATTGGCGGTAATTTTTGTTTTATTACACCAGGGTGGTATGTGTATGAATAATGAAAACAAAGGTGGCAAAAGAGGTCACGGAATCACGGAGGAACAGGCCCGTAACCTGATATATGATTTTCTAAAAAAAGAGGGGAATCCCAACACCAAAGATTACATTGTGTCTCATCTGGAAACGGCCGGGATTAAAGATCACCCCAATCTGGGGGAACTGTATATGTTTATCGGCGAATTGGGTGAATTCTGGGTGAGCCGCCATCGCGGGAATGTGGTCAATTATAATTCTCCGCTCAGATTTACTGTTACCGAAGCGGAGAATTTCACGGTGAAGTTTATCAGCAGGCATGTGCCAGATTTCGATAATCGTAACTTCAAGCGGATAAATTCCGAGGCGGATGATCAGTTTTGGAAGGAAGAATGGAGAGAGGAGCCCAAAGGGGAAGGAGAAAAATCTATTTTCCCAAACTGGATATCCATCTCCATCAATCTGGAGAAACGGGCGGTCCAGAATTTCAGCTTTTCCGATCTGCGGCGGATACGGTACAAGGAACCCGCCATCAATGAGCAGAAGGCCCGTGAGATAATCATGGAACGTTTTCCGGAGGGCGCCATTTTGGAACTGGAGCTGGTGGAGCATACCTCCGACGGCGGCGTTACCTGGATAACTATCTGGAACGCTTTCGTCAGGCCGCACGACGAGGAAGATGTTCCGCATGAGATAATATCTATCAACGCCGACACAGGCGAGGAAGTGCCTTTATAGGGATGGTTTGTTATGAGCGATATAGATTTTAATATTAAACTGCCAAAGGGATGGCAGGACCAGACATCCTACTATTTCAAGGGGCCCGAAATAGACGGTTTCGGTCATGAAATGTTGTTGAATGTCGATCGTTTTTTGCAGCAACATGATATCAATACTTACGCAAGGGAAAAAATTGATCCCATCATTCAAACTATGCAGGGAATAGATATTCTGAAGGATGAAGAGGTTACTATTGAAGAGGGCAACCCCGTTTACGAATTCGTCTATAAGTGGATTCCCGCGGATGAGATAGTTGAGATACATAAATATATCTTTGTCATAAGGGATGAAATGGGATTTATGTTCAACGTGCGTTTCAGCAGAAAATCCTACAAGATGCTCGGTTCTCAAGTAAAGAAAATTGTAGAAGGGCTTCTTCCCGGGACTTATAAGCTTTAACTGGTGCGATCATGGTGGAGATAAAACATTCCAAGGCAACCGATTCCGAGAACAAGATAAAGATGAACTCGTCACTTGTTTACGCAAGCTGGCGGAGAGGTTCGGCCCACACCGGGTGTAAAGCGGCATTTGAGGTGGGAACCTCTTTTGTGGGTAACGGAGCGCCGGTCAAGGTCACCGGTAAAAGAGAGGGAGGGAAGAAATTCGGAAAAGTCAAGGGGAAGATGAGAGCTAATATTTTTATCGGCGAATTTAAGATCCCGAAAGATTTCAAACCGGGGGACAGGATTTTTTTCGAGGTTGACCTGTCCAAAAACGGGCTTAAGGGTAAATCAAACTCGATCCCCGTTTTCCCCAAGCCTGTGGTCACCAATATAAAGTGGAGCGCTGAGAAGGCGCACCGCGGCAGCACTCTGACCCTCAGCGCGGATGTGAAAAAGGTACGCGGCGGCACGGAGGCGAAGGTTATTATTTATGAGTACGATCGCGACGGCGCTCACGATAAAATAACCGAACTACCCGCCGTAATCGAAAACTCCGCAATCGAGGTAGAGTGGGAATTCGAGTATCACAAGGATGTGGACGAGATACCTACCCAGAAGGAACTCGATGAATACGGAGGCAGCTATAATCCTCCTGAGTATTTCTTTGTGATCAGGATAAATGACTTCGAGCACGGGGCCGATCAGGAATCCGGATTACTGAAATTCGAGGATTGGATAGATTTGAAACTGGTCAATTTCACCGGTAAGGAGAAATATGTGCTCCATCTGCCGGATGGCAGCACCAAAAAGGGAGATTTCGATGATAAGGGTAGAATAGTGGTAAAGAAGACCCTGCCGGGCCGTTACTACGTGGAGATAGAAGAGGAGGAATGAGTGGCAAATAATGGCGGGAACAAGGGGGGAATTTTTTCCTCGGGCAACAAGGGCATGATCCTGCGAATAAGGAAAGCCCTAATCATATACCCGTCTCTGCTGACCCCGGCTGTGGTAACGGGCAGTGATTATATATATCTTCTGCTACTTGAGGAGAAGAAAAGACCGCTCGGTATTCACGATATAAACTGGCAGCTAAAGATAATGCCGGGGCTGGACGCCGGCAAAAATTATATAGAAGAGCCTTTATTCAAGAAAAACCCCGAAAAATTCATTAAAATCACCGGCAGAGAGGATCTTAAAAATAAAGACGGCATCTACGGTACTGGGGAGCAGTTTTCGGGGATTATCGACAAGCGCGCCAGTAAGGTGTTTAAAAAGGCCGGGTTTGAAAAGGTGTGCAGTGTTAGAATTCATAACAGCATGATGAAGGATGAGGGCATTTACAACGCCTTCTGGGTTTACTCCGCCGACAGCCGATATCAGACTATGGCAATCGATCCCGAGTTTGAAACCTCCGGCAAGCCCCGCACACTTAATCATACCGTGATGGGTAAATGTTACGCCAATGAGTTACAGGATCTTCTTATCCGGGACGTCGTTAAAAGAATGAATGGACCGAAAATAAAAGAAAGAGGCTGTTATGCTTTCGAGGTTAAGGCCAAGGATGTTGATACTACCAGGACCAATACACTCGAACCCCTTCAGTCTTACCATCCCATTTTTTACTATAATAATCTCAACTACGCCGGGATTGGGCACATGGGCGATATACATCTGAGTTCCCGGCAGAGTCTGCTGTCAAAGAGTAGAGCCCGCGTGATCGATTATCAGAAGAAAGACAAAGAAGGAGTATTGGAGGAGAGAGATAAGAATGTCTCACGCGAAATTGGTTCGATGGTTAATATTTGTTCCCGTAATTTAAAAGAGCTGCTCGATAAAATGGGAAACGATCCTGATATTCAGATAATCCTGATATCGGGTGATCTGATAGATTACATCAGGAGTTTATATATGGATGATATAGATGACTTTGAAAAGTTCCAGCCTACGGTGAAGGAGATATGGGACATGGTGACGGTAAAGGGAAAATTCAAGGATCGTTATCAGAAGTTTGTTGATAACATTTCAATATATTCTCTGATTGTTGATTTTTACCGTAATCACCGGTACCGGAAACCGGTTTTCGTGGTTAGTGGCAATCACGATTGCTACAGGGAACCTTACGGTATCGCACCTCGAATTAAAATTACGGGGGTTAAGACCAATATCAGGGCCAACGAGGGAATTCCGGCCGACCACAACCTTACCATATACGAGGCTATTCTGGCTTTTGGCGACAGTTACAGAGAGATAAAGCAGGAAACGGTCAGTACCACTTCCAGTCTATTCAAGAAGGGTGAATTCAAATGGTTCTATAATGTGTTTACTCCATTTTCGGATTTCGCCGTCTGTCTGCCGAAACAGTGCTTGATAGGCCTGGGATGGGGTGATGAGGAGGATGTCATCGGGGGGGCCAATGACTGGGCTCAGGGAGGTTGGGGGCACCTGCCACGCTCGGATCTGGCAGTTTCCGATAAACAGCTCGAGCTGGTAGAAAAAGCTATTTCATTCAAGAAAAAATCGATTCTCTTTTCACATTTCACCTTTGTCAGCTACCGGGAAGAAATCCCCTTCAGTCATACGGACGAAGGAGATGTCGAATTTGATAGTGCCTGGGATGCGAACAAATGGGATATGGGCACCTTTGAGACCAATCGCAAGCCGTTGTACGAGAAGTGCCTCGGGAAAGACAGGGGAAAAAGCATTCAATGTGTCATGACCGGACATTCACATCGTAAAGGGATTTATTCCATCCTGCGTGTGGATTACAAGGGGGATAATTCGGTCAAGACCTACGCCACCGATTTTTACAAGTTCGATGAATTGAAAAACAGCGACAAGCCGCTTGAGCCGGCTGTGATAGTCTCAGACTCGGGAGGGTCCATCCCCCGGTACAATATGTGGGGTGAGTTTGTTCGATGGGGCAGTGACAATCCTTCCGGATCGAAGTTAACTTTCCACCGAGATGGTTCCATTGCAGATATTTCCTGTATAAAAACGAGCGTGAAACCGAGGTTCGTTGTGGCACTGGACTATATGGACATTTTCGAAAAGCGGGTGATCAAAGAGTTCGTTTCACAGACGGTTGAAATTTGCTTTGAACAGCTCGATGATGCCGAATACAATTTTAAATTCTGGTGGCGCATGATACCAGAGTGGATGCTTAAGGAAAACAAAGTATGGGCAAAAGATATTGTTATATATACATTTGTAAGTAAGAAAAGCGGTTGGATAAAAATCCAGCTGGGTTATAATAGGGGTACTGGCAGGTGGAATATTATCAGCAGGATCGATCGGTATTTCTTCAGGAAGATCACATCTAGAAAGCATGAGGGAAACTTTCTCGCCGTTAAATTCGAGAAGGCTCCGGGAACGGTTCTGAACCAGTACGATTTCAGCAGCTACTGGACATTTCCTATTCAGATTCGTCAGAAGAAGAGTGGTGACAGAAAGAGATACATTCTGAAAAGGTCAAAAAAAGGAGCGGAGATCCCGAATCTGGGTTGGAGAAAAAATCTTGAAAAGTATAAATAGGAAAGTGATATGTTTCGTTCTCACAATGGTTACAATCCTTTCCGTGGAGGTTGGATGTATGAGCAGATCGGAATTAGATGAGAATAAGAAAAGACTACTCTCCGATATAGAGGAATTTAACAGAGCCTACGGCATGAGAGGGTGGGACCTTAATAATGTACAATTTACAGATGAAACCCTCAGAGGAATAAAACTGTTTAATTCCACATGGGAGAATGTTGGATTGGAAAATATTGATCTCTCCGGTTGCGAACTTCGAAACACCGTTATAAGAAATGCGGAATGTTACAACACTGATTTTTCGGGAGCTGTAATGGAAAATGTAAAGTTCGAATCCTGTAATTTTGAGCAGACCAAATTTGAAGGGTCGGAATTTTCACAGTGTGAGTTTATAAGGTGTAACGCGAATGAAGCCGTTATGGAAAAAGCCAATTTCCGGGGATGCAAATTTAAACATTACAGGGATGAAGCGGGAATTTACGAGAAGGGAGAATTTTACTCCAGCCGTTTTGAAGATTCCCATTTTAATAATAGCTCCTTTTATTTCGCCATTTTTAAAAATAGCGGGTTCGAGCGTGGAAAGATTGAAAATACCACCTTTTCAGGCAGTGAAATAGAAGCGGTTGAGATGATCGATCTGGATATTGATTATTGCAGTTTTAACGAGATAAAGTCTGTTGTTCTCACTTTCGCTGAATGCCGGAGTAAGGGTATCTCCTTTGGAAATTCGGAATTGGAAAAAATGGAATTTAAGAAATGCGGTGAATTCAACGCGTTGAGCTTATCGGAGGTTGAATGCAGGGGATTGGCAATCTCAGGGTGCAAATCGATCTCTGAACCCATGTTTTATCTTTCCAAGATAGAGAATTTGACAATAGCTGATTCAGATGTGGATTTTCTGGATGGTTCAGAATCGGAATACAGTGGCGTCATTAAAATATATAACAGCAGATTACACGGTTTGAATCTCACAAAGTCGACAATAACCGGCATGAAAATGGCCAATTGCAGGATAGAGGCTTTTCTGTATATTTCAGACAGCAAATTCGAAAATTTGAGTCTGGAGGATATCGATTACGCTGATGATTTGAAGGTCAACGCGGACAGTGTGACCTACATTAACTCTAACAGGTTTCCGGAATCTTAAGAGGAGACCCCGGGAGGAACACAGAGCGCCAGATTAGTTGACAGCCTGTCGTTCTGACGGCACTATATAGGCTAAATTTGTTGTGTATCAACAGATTGGAGTTGATTTACCTTGGGTATGAAAGTGGAACGGCGATCGTCACCGTCTGGTTGCTACGGCGATTACGTTATTGGCAATGTTTTTCAGACGGAGGATTCAAGAAAATCTGGAAGAGCGAAAAACACCGTGAACTAATAAAAAGACCGGTATTTTTATGACCATTTTAACACTTGACTTTTTCGGGCACTGGGAATAGTGTCGTTTTGTAGGCTGGTTGACAGACATGTTAATCGATATTACGGGGTTTTTATCAGTTAAAAAGGAGTAATTCTGCTGTATGGATATAGCAAGCTATTCTTATGACGCGCGCGCGGCTATAAAAAATGCCCGGGAGATTGCCGCCAGTTTTAAACACGCCGAAATAGATACGGAACACCTTCTGATGGCAGTGGTTCGTCAGGAAGGCTCGGAAGTCGAATCGATACTTAACCAGCTTGGCAAATCTCCTTCGTTTGTGGAATCGATGGTGGATATCTATCTGAAAGATCAACCTTCCAAATCCACTGGCCGGGAGAAGGTATCCATATCCCCCGCGGTCCAGAATGTACTAAACAGAGCGTTGGACGAAAAGGCCAAACTGTATGATCCGCTGGTGGAGCCGGAACATATTTTTATCGCTATCTTCGATCCCCGCTCGGCTCTGTCCGGGTATGTGAGGGATAAGGTTGAATTTACAAAGGAAGATATTTATCGCGCCATAGCCGAGAACAAGGCCCTTGAAGATATGGCGGTATCTTCAGACACGAAGGAGCAAAAAGCAACCGGCGAAGCCGGGACAAAAGCGGGGAAAGTGGCCGAAACGCTGCGTTATACAACAGATATGACCAATCAGGCGGCGGCGGGCGAATTTGATCCTATGATAGGAAGGGAAGATGAACTCCAACAGACTATTCAGATACTTCTCCGCCGGCGTAAGAACTCGCCCGTGCTTACGGGTGGAGCGGGAGTGGGTAAATCGGCTATAGTGGAGGGGTTTGCTCAGGCGGTAGTGGATGAAAGGGTGCCCAAATCTCTGAGGGACGTTAAGGTGCTGGAGGTGGATATGGGCGCTATTATAGCGGGCGCTAAATACAAGGGAGAGTTCGAGGAACGCTTTAAAGCTCTGATTAGCGAGGTGGTCAAGGCGGCCGGGACAATCATTCTGTTCGTAGATGAAATTCATACCATATGTGGAGCAGGTTCCGGAGGTGGAATGGACGCGGCCAATCTTCTGAAGCCGGCGCTCGCTCGCGGGCAGTTGAGGCTTATCGGCGCTACCACAGAAGAAGAATATACCAGGTATCTGGAGAAGGATAAGGCGCTAGCAAGACGCTTCGAGAAAATTATAATAGAGGAACCGGGCTTCGATGAGGCGGTAATGATTGTAGACGGCGTGGCGGACAAATACCAGGAGCACCACGAAGTTACTTACACAGGCAAAGCCCGTGTGGCCTCGGTCAAGCTGGCACAGCGATATCTGTCTGAGAGGAACTTGCCGGATGTCGCTCTGGATATAATCGACGAAGCTGGATCCGAGTTTTCGGTCAAAAAAGAAATGGCAACAGAAAAGATAGAAGCCCTAAAAGAGCATTTTAATAACATTAAAGAGCTTACCGGGAAGAAAAGCGACAAACTTGAGAACGCATACAACCTTTTTATCAAGGATATGGATACACTTCAAAAATACTGGGGACACCGGCTGGACAGGGAATTTGATGAAAGTCTTTCCTATGACAAGATCAGGCGCGAGAACATCAAAGAGATAATATCCGGTAAGAAGAAGCTGTTCAACGAGTTGAAGGAAGTTGTGGATAATCTTGAACCAATTGTACACGATACCGATATTGGCGCCGTGATAGCGCGCCGAACGGGAATTCCGGTGTCCAGGATGATGACCGCCGAAAAAGACCGTCTGGTTAATATGGAGAAATACCTCTCCAAGCAGATAATCGGGCAGGATGACGCCGTCAAGGTGGTCTGCAACGCCATCAGGAAAGCACGGGCGGGGTTAAAACTGCCATATCGCCCTGTCGGTTCTTTCCTTTTCCTCGGTCCCACCGGAACAGGGAAAACATATCTACCGAAGCTCCTGGCCGAGTTTCTCTTCGATGACAAAAACGCTATCGTAAGGATAGATATGTCGGAATTCATGGAAACACACTCGGTGGCCAAGCTGATCGGCGCTCCGCCGGGTTATGTCGGCTATGAATCGGGAGGACTTCTGACAGAAGCTGTTCGGAAGAAGCCTTTTTCTATCGTTTTGATGGATGAGGTTGAAAAGGCGCATCCGGATGTATTCAATATCCTGCTTCAACTGATGGATGACGGCCGGTTAACGGATGGTCAGGGACGCACGGTTGATTTTTCCAACACAATAGTCGTGTTGACTTCCAACTACGCGGCTGATAGAATCCTGGCGGCTGATCGTGAGGGCAGGGAGCTGGATATGGAGGAAGTAAGAAGCTTTTTGTTCGGGAAGTTCAGGCCGGAGCTTCTGAATCGGTTAAATGAGATTGTTGTCTATCATTCATTTACCCAAGAGCAGATTCACAAGATAGTATCCCTTGAGTTTAAACAGCTTCACTTATTACTGGAGGATCTTAATATAGAGGCCTCCCTTTCGGAAGAAGCCACCACAAAGTTGGCCAAAGAGGGATATTCGCCGGAGTTGGGGGCCAGACCGATTCAAAGGATTATAGAAAAAGAGATTATTAATAAACTCTCGGTGGATATTATAACCGGCAATGTCAAACCGGGAGATAGTGTGAGTATCGATATCGAGGATGACGAGTATGTTTTTTCTGTGTTGGAGAGCGATTAGCGGAAACATAAAAAAAGGAGGAATCAATGGCAAAGTTTACACTTGGAGCTACCGAACGGGAGAAGAGGGATGATTCGATTCCCGTCGAACTTCTTCCATCTAACAAGCTCCTTTATATAGCCAAGCTTAACAATGATGAAGAAGCCCAACCGGATCCGGTACGCTGCAATAATTTGAAGGAAGTTTTCGAAAAATTCCGTCCTTCATTCGAGTGCGAACTGGAAAGCACGGAGGGCGAACCGATCAATGCCGAGTTTAAAATCAAGAAAATGAAGGATTTAACTTCCAAGGAAATGATCGAGAACAACGAGTACCTGTCGGAGACATACTATAGCAGGGAGATGCTCGCCGATCTCGACAAACAATTAAAAAAGAACAATGCTCTTAAAAAAGTTCTTTCCGACAAGGAAAAAAAGGAAGCACTTGTTAAAGCTATGAACTATTATATTGAACTTTTATCCGAATAGAAAAAGCGAGGTGATGTAAGTGGATGACGAAGGAAAAGAATTACAGCCCCAGGAAGAAAAATCGGCGGAAGCAAAACCGGCCGCTCCGGCGGGGGAGGTGATGTCCGACGATGAATTTGCCGAGCTTTTGGATGAGAAATTCGGAAAATTCAAAAGTCTGGCCAAGCTGCTTCCTTCATTCAAGACTGTAGACGGCGATCTGGTCAGGGGGGTGGAATGGCTCGATCCCAAGAAGGATTTTCAGAGGAAGGAATTTCTCACCAAGAAGGATTTTGCCAAACAGAGGAAACTTCTGGCAGGAAGATTAAAGTTGTGGCTCGATGCATTGTCGGAATCCGATGATCTGGACGCGATACGCAAAACCATCAATGAGAAGATGACCAAGCTGGAGGCCAATCTGGAAAAGAACATGAAGCGGGTTCATCGAATGAGCCGTGATATTGAGGAAGCATACCGCACTGTAGACAAGTTTTTTGCCAACGCGCAGCAGGAACCGGATGAAAAAATAAATGCCTGGTTTGCCAACGTCAGCGCGGAAGAGCTTATGGATCCGAATGATAAGGAGAAGTTCGAGCAGTTGGGCAAAGCAATCTCAGATCTGTATAGGGAATGGTCCATTAAGGAGTGTTTCTCGGTGGCTGTTTTACCGGGATGGGCGGGATCGGTGGAAAACATCGATAACATTGCCCGTCAGATAGGAAAGCCGAACAAATTGCATATTATGACCGACCTGCCGAATCTGGAAGAGTTCGAAGAGATTATGGATATGCTGGAAGACCCGGCTTATGAAGGAATTACCGGCGTGGATGATTTTAAGCAGTATGTGTCTCTGTTTGCCAACTATATCATGGCACGCGAGAGCAACCAGTATGAAGACGAAGACATGTGGGTATCTGCGGCGGCTGCCGTGGCCGGCAAGATATATCAGGGCGATGCCACTGCGGGGATGCAGCAACCATCGGCCGGCTTTAAGTATGGCAAGATCGCCGATTCGAAGTACATTCGTTTCAAAGCTAATCAGGTAGATGCCAGCAAGATAAGTGAAAAGGGCATTAACACCATGGTTAATTTCGAGGGTTCCGTGGTGGCAATGGGCTCTTCCACTCTTTCCACCAAGAAGACCTTCAATGTATATTCGATCCGCAGAACCTACGATTACGTTTACAAGACACTGCGCAACTATCTGAACAAGCAAACCTTTTCCGTAATCGACCAAAAATTCATCGATTCCCTGAGGCGGGATATCGACGAATTTATGAAAGCTATCTCGGGCTCGGATAATATCCTGGAGGATTATGAGATTGAAATCTTTGCCGACGAGGCGATGCGCAAAAACCAGGAAGTTGATATTAAAGTTGCGCTCAACCCTAAGTATCCGGCCAGAACTTTTAACATAGAGTTTGAAGCGTGGAATGACGAAGATCGCACCAATGTAAAAGACAAGTAAAAGCAGATTTCTTAACGGGTAGTCGAAAGGAGAAATTGAAATGGCGAGAAGACCTACACTGGAAATTGACGGTGTTGTGTATACGAACGTATATGAAGTTTCATATGTACTTTACACAGCCAAGGACGAGACAGGGAGGCCCTCCGACAGGTCACACGGTGGAGTGATAAAGATCAAGAGGGAATCTGGAATAAACACGGATATCGCCCGCTGGGCTATGGATTCATCGGAACCAAACTGGAAAAAAGGTAAGGTGACTTTCATGACTCCGGACAACAAAACAATGAAGGAACTTACCTGGGAAAGTGGTTTTATCTCTAATTATGAAGAGCATGTTCCTCATACCAAGGAACATCCCGATGAGCAGATGTGGGAATGCTTCGAGATATCATGCAAGTTGTTGACTATAGGTGACGCTCAAATAGACAATCTCTGGGAATAAAGAAGTAACGTTGTCTTTTAGTAGATTTAAGTTTTATAAACTGAGAAAAACTGATCTTCCGCCAGGGCTGGATTTGCGTGGGATGGAATTGGGCTTGGCGGAAGTTAGAGTGGAAGTGAAAGATGGCGGTGCTCGAAACGCCGGCCGAATGTTTAATTCGGGTTGATAATGAGGAAATAAAATTTAATATCTCCGGAGTCCAGCTGGATCAGTTTATTGACAATCATCATCAACTGGTCATACGTATTCAGCAGGTAGGCAAGAAGGCCGCCAATAAGGATTTCGTTGATCCAAAGGCTTATACAAAATTTCTCGGAAGCAGCATTTCTCTGAATTTGAAATCCACAGGGGGAATGATCGAAGAAGATCTCGAACTGGAGTTTGTCGGTGTGGTAACAGAAGTCCAGCTGGAAAACAGCATCGGTGGACTTAATACCGTGTTGCTTCACGCCGCTTCACCGACCATAGCTATGGACGGGATTGTCAGGAACGCGCATTATTATGATATCACCGAGTGTGATATCATCTCTTCCCTTGTTAGCAATTACCCTGTTACGGTTGGCAATATCGAGTCGACAGAGGGAGCGCTCAAATTCAGTACCCAGTATCGGGAAACAGACTATGATTATATAATGCGCCTGTCCGGCAGCTCCGGAAAGTTTGCGTATTATGACGGCAAGGAATTTAACCTGGCTTCAGCTAATTGTAATAAGTCCCTCGATTTAAAGTGGCGCGAGAATCTGGGGGTATTCAGGATTGGGTTGGGCACGGGGCCGATGGAATTTAAGTCAGAGGTGTACAACTACGAACAGAAGAAGACCTATTCTCAGGATAGCAAATCGATCTCACAGCAAGCCGCGTTGTCTAAAATATCTAAGACCTCTCCCAAGGCGTCCAAAAAGATATACAAGGATTCCAGCTTTTACTCCTCGTCGAAAAAAGTGGAGGATGCACAGACACTGGACAAGAGTCTGGAGAATGTAAGAGGACAGGCGATGGGTTCTATGATCCGTTGTACCGGCCAGTCGATTGTACCCGCGGTTGAAGTGGGAAGTTGCGTGAATATAGGGGGTATGGCTTCCCTGGATGGTCAATACTGGGTGAAGGGAGTTCGCCATATCTTTGATGACAGCGGAAAATATCACAATATATTTACATGCACTCCATTGGATATAGCCTATCCGGGAAAGCAGACCGTACTCCCGGATATGGAGGGGGAGGAGAAACCGATTGCCGCGGTGACCGGCAGCCCGGCTATCAAGGAAGTTAAGGAAAAGCGGGTAATTGGATTACAGGTAGCGAGGGTGGTAGATCTGGATGATCCGGAGAAACTGGGGCGGGTCAGGGTTAGCTACCCGTGGCTCGATTCAGAGCAAACAGTGTGGGTTCGGATGGCGGTACCACACGCGGGGAAGGATAGGGGATGGTACACTTTACCCGAGATCGACGATGAAGTTTTGATAGGATTCGAGCACGGCGATACAGATTTTCCGGTAGCGCTGGGATGCATGTACAACAAGGAAAACGCCCCTATGCAGGAAGCCATCTCAAGTGAGAACGATGTTAAGATGTTTATGACCCGCGGCGGCAACAAGATAGTTTTCAATGATAAAGATGGGAAAGAGCAAATCGTTATTTCTCAGAAGGACAAAAAGAATCAGATCGTGATGGATATTGCGGGCCCCTCCATATCGATATCAACCGA
>DAOWMJ010000001.1 GCA_030643145.1 Candidatus Latescibacterota bacterium
AAACCACTCCGGAGGATTATCGCGAGCTCGGGCTAAAGAGCGGGCTTGAAATCCATCAGCAGCTTCTTACCAAAAAAAAACTTTTCTGTCGCTGCCCCGTTGTCGATTCATATACTGATGACTATGACGCTGAAATATTAAGACACATGAGACCGACACTCTCCGAGCTGGGCGAATACGACGGCACAGCGCTTATGGAGTTCAAAACAAAAAAAGAAATCATCTACCAAATCGACGACAAAACCGTCTGTACATATGAAATGGATGACACACCCCCCTTTGAACTAAACGAACAGGCACTTGATATAGCTCTTGAAATTACCATGCTGCTTAACTGTAAACTTGTAGGTGAAATCCACATAGCAAGGAAACAGTACCTTGACGGATCAATTCCCACGGGGTTTCAGAGAACAACCATCCTGGGTGTGGATGGATCGATTCCATATCGTGGAAAAAAAATCAGAATCATTCAACTTGGCCTTGAAGAAGACGCGTGTAGAGAAATCAGTGACAAGGGGCACAACAGAGTCTACAGAGCGGACAGGCTTGGTATTCCACTGGTCGAAACAGTTACAATGCCGGATATGAAAACACCACAAGAAGTCGCCGAAGTCGCTCAGATTTTAAGGTGGCTCGTTCGTTCTACAGGGAAGGTCCGGACAGGAATCGGCGCTGCAAGGCAGGATGTTAATGTATCAATAAAAGGCGGGCGCAGAGTTGAAATAAAAGGAGTATCCGGGATACCTACGATCCCGCTGCTCGTACATAACGAGGCTTATCGCCAGCGGGCTCTTCTTGATATAGCCGACGAGCTTAAAAGAAGGAAGATAACTAAAGACAGCTTCCGCTCAGAGACTAAAAAAATAACTGATATTGTAAAAAACACCCTATACTATCCTGTAGCCGAAACAGTTAAGAAAAATGAGGAAGTATTTGCCGTTCTTCTTAAGGGATACCGTGGAATTATGTCGACAAAAACACAACCCGAAACGACATTCTCTAAAGAGATATCAGATCGCGTCCGTGTAATTGCCTGCCTGGACAGACTTCCTAACATCGCTCATTCCGACATGGAAGGCGAAACATTTTCAAGTTCGGAATGGACAAGAACAAAAAAGAAGCTCGGCAGTGAAGAAAATGACGCGATTGCTGTTGTCTGGGGAAATCGGACAGATATTCAAACAGCGATAGAAGAGATTAAGATACGGGCCATAGAGGCCATTGATGGCGTCCCTAACGAAACACGTCAATCCTTGCCGGACGGAACAACCGCATTTGAGAGAATCCTGCCGGGGCCAAACAGAATGTATCCCGATACCGACCTTCCACCGATCGAGATTACTGAAGAAAGGATCGGGAGGATAAAGAACACACTCCCCACCCCCCCCTGGGAACTTGAGAAAAACTACAAAAAAGAGGGGCTAAGACCGGCATTAGCAAAGAGAATGAGCATTTCGCCAAGAAGACATCTTTTCGATTCCACCCGGGGAATAACCTCTTTTGACAATCAATCTCTTGCCTTTTTCATTCTCGAAAAACTCAATTACTTGTCAAAAAATGGAGTAATTCCAAACTTCAGCGAAAAAATCTTTCTATCCACTTTAAATCAAATGGAGCAAAAAGAACTCCCACTGGAGTTTTTATCGAAACTGCTGGAAGAAACATGTTCCACCAACCCTACCTCGCCGGCCGAAGCCATTTTGAAAATCTCTCTTCTTAAAGGCAAAAAGGCTGAAAGTGAAATCATCAAATTTCTAAAATCGATTGAAATCCCGGAAATAGAAAAAGGCAAATTAAGAAACTATCTTACGGGAAAAGTTCTGGAACATTACAACGGCAGAGTAACGGGAAAAACAACGTCGACGATTGTCGGCGAATTTGTATCTTCATTCAAAAAATAATACTTAAACAAATAGTAATGTTTAGTTCTTTATTACACTAAAAAGTCTCATCTCGGGGGCTATATAAAATTCGGACATTTTAATAAATTCTTTGCCTGTTTTTCACTTCCACTCATCCGATTTTTCATATATATTATCGATTGAGAAGTGCGGTGAAAATTGCGCTTGAGAAATATTTGGTTAAAACGATGAACCCACACCCTATGGATAGAGGTGATCAGTTCTGGATTCCAATACCTACAAGGGATACAGCGGAGAAGCACTCGGTTGTTTGAAAGACTATTCAGCCGCGGTTTGGAGCGATGTTGAAGTAGAATCATCTAAGGGAAATTTCAAAGGGATAGTTTTGCCGCGGTCTGAAACAGCGGATAACAAGCATGTAGTTTTGAAACTGCACAACGGTTACAATGTGGGACTTAACGTAAACACCATCACATCGATAAAGATTCTTGGGAAAAAGGAAGCGCACTATAAAATTCCCGAAAAGAAATTCCCCACCGACCCGGGAAAGTCAAATGTTAAACTTCTCGGTACAGGGGGTACAATCGCGTCACGTCTTGATTACCGGACAGGAGCCGTTATCCCCGCTTTCTCTCCGGGGGAATTATACGGTTCCGTACCGGAACTCGCCGACATATGTAATCTCGAAACAGAAAAACTCTATGGTGTATTTAGTGAAAATATGGGGCCCGAGCAATGGACAGGAATAGCGAAAAAAATCGGAGAAGAAATTGAGAAAGGGATTGACGGCATTGTGATCGGTCACGGCACCGACACAATGCATCATACCTCGGCTATCTTATCCTTTATGGTTCAGGATCCACCTGTTCCTATAGTAATGGTCGGCTCTCAAAGATCGAGTGACAGGCCATCAAGCGACGCGGCTATCAATCTGATAAATGCCACCAAAACAGCTGCTAATAGTGATTTCGCCGAAGTAATGGTCTGTATGTTCGGACCGACTAGTGATCAATACGGATTGCTTCACAGAGGAACGAGAGTGCGGAAAATGCACTCTTCCTACCGTTCTACTTTCAGGACGATAGGGGATATCCCGCTTGCAATAGTTGAAAAGGACCGCTTCATTCCCCTGCGAAGCGATTACAAAAAGAGAAGAAAAGATAATAATGTAAAGATAATCCCCTCGTTCGACGACAGAGTGTCTATCGTCTATTATTATCCCAACATGAAACCTGACATCATCGAATCATTGATCGATAACGGATATAAGGGAATTGTCATTGCCGGTACGGGGCTTGGGCACGTTAATAAACCCCTCTACCCTTCTCTTAAAAAGGCTTGTGATATGGGTATCCATATATATATGTCCGTTCAAACCCTCTGGGGATATGTCCAGATGTATGTTTATGATACAGGGCGCGATATCATGAACCTTGGAGTAATTCCCGCGGCGAACATGCTGCCGGAGGTAGCGTATGTTAAACTTGCCTGGACTCTCGGCCAAACCCAAGACCGCGAAGAAGTTAAAAAAATAATGCTCACTCCGATTGCCGGCGAGATAACCGAACGGGAACCTCATAATGGATACCTTATATACCAGGGCGGAATTCCTGAAGTAGAGGAATTTATCAGCAAGTATAAAAAGTAACGTATGTGTTGACCTGCTCACAGGGGGCTACATAGTCACATTTAATTATTTCTATATCTAATCATATAATTCCATTTAATTGATCATCCCGGGCGCAAAGGATAGTACTCTTCCGTTAAGATAACCCCCAAAACGTAAACAAATATTTACAATTCCGTATTTAAAGGCTTACAGTGTATCTTATTATAATGTCACATGTTATCTAATTTACATTTTATTTGTAAACTATTTTTTACGTTTCATTTATCCACTCTATTATTGCACTCCCAAATTAAAATATTATCACATCTCTAACTTATTTATTAATCGCATCTTACAATATTTAAGAAATTATTAGAAACAATAAGGAAGTTTGGCACAACTCCTGCAATTACAGGGAATCAGAAGAAGTCATTAGAAACTTTAAACAACAATAAGGAGGTTAGAAATGTTTTACTTCACAAATATCGCACTTATCGTAGCTCTTCTTTCAGCCGGTAAAGCTGTATGGGGAAAAGCAGTCTGGTAAAGTTATATGAGGGAAACCAGCCCGTGGTTCTTAATAAATTATGTATAATTGTTCAGGGGAAGCGGAAACATCACTGATGTTACCGCTTCCTCAATATTTTACCCCTGACATTCATCAACCTTACTATTTCAAGATCGTGTAACAGAACAATTCCGCGTAATCACCCGAACGAAAACTTTATTGCTTACTTTTTCGCGAAAATATGTTACCAAGAAATATGGCCTGCCAGTTAAAATGACGCGGCATTAACCTTTGATTGCACTCATATATGGCGATAGATGATCGATCACGGCTCAAACGCTATTTTTGTAAAAGGCGGCAAAATAATGTCTAAATTCACTACTGATGTGAGAAGAGAAACCATTGAAGCTGAAAAGAAAATCAGAGATTCAATAAGAAAGACACCCCTCCAATACTCACCGTATCTAAGTAAAGAAAGTGGCGGCAACGTTTATTTAAAACTTGAAAACTTCCAGGTTACAGGTTCTTTCAAGATCAGAGGAGCTATTAATAAAATCCTATCGCTCGACGACAACTCCAAAGCAAATGGACTTGTAACATCTTCAACCGGAAACCATGGCGCCGCTTTTATCTGGGCGCTAAGGAAATTTAAACTCAAAGGAACAATATTCGTCCCGGAGAATATATCCAGCGCAAAACTGGAAATACTCAGGCTCTATGAAGCGGACATTGAATTCTTCGGTAATGACTGTGTGCTCGCTGAAATGAGAGCGAGAGAGATTGCCAAGGAAACCGGACGTGTATATATTTCACCATACAATGACCCGAAGATTATAGGGGGCCAGGGGACGGTGGCAATGGAAATTGAAGAAGAGACGCATGGTATAAGGATTGATTCTGTTCTGGTACCTGTGGGAGGAGGTGGCCTTATCAGCGGAATCGGCGGCTATCTGAAAGAAACGCGTGAAATGATTAAAATCACAGGATGCCAGCCGGCCCGCTCAGCCGTTATGGCAAAATCTGTCAAGGCGGGAAGAATAGTTGAAATGGAATCAGAAGCAACGATATCCGACGCAACCGCCGGAGGCATTGAGGCAGGATCGATAACATTTGATATATGCGAAAAATATATTGATGATTTTATTCTGGTTTCCGAAAATGAGATCAAGGAAGCGATAAATCTTATCCTCCGCAAACATTTCATGTTGATCGAAGGAGCCGCCGCCCTCCCGGTTGCTTCTTTTCTGAAAGAAAAAGAAAGATTTCAAGGAAAAAACACAATTCTTATACTAAGCGGAGCCAATCTGGACCCAGATCAATTAAAAGATATTCTTTCCCGACCATTTTAATTATAATACCACGAAACAGCAAATAGCAGATTGCAACCCATAAAAAGATTAGCCTGGAAGGCCGGCAATGTCTTCATTCCGATACTGGCTTAAAGAACTTAGAGCTGAATTCCTCACTGGAAGCATTATCCCAGTGCTTCTCTCCACGGCGCTTGTCCGGTTTGAAACCGGGACTTGGAGTCCTCTTCTGTTTACACTGACACTCCTCGGCGTGATATTCCTTCATTTGGGAGCCAACACAGCCAACGACTATTTTGACCACCTTTCCGGAAATGACATTGCCAACACAGAATATATAAGACCATTTACAGGTGGAAGCCGCCTTATCCAGAAAAAACTCATTTCACCGGGTGAAGTTCTTGCAACATCCATTTTATTTCTGACCGCGGCGTTAATTGTCGGTATCTTCCTTGTGTCTATGGCAGGTATCGCCATATTATATTTTGGTATTATCGGCGCCATATCCGGCTATTTCTATACGGCTCCGCCTTTCAGATTTTCTCACAGGGGGTTTGGTGAATTTGTTGTTGGTATGGGATTCGGACTTATCGGAATAGGGACCTATTTCGTGCAAACAGGAACTATATCAGGCCACTGCGTTATTTTATCACTTCCTCTCGCTTTCCTTATAACTTCAATAATTGTTATAAATGAGTTTCAGGACAGTAAAGCCGATTCAAGTGTCGGGAAAAGAACTATCGTCGTCAGAATGGGCAAAAGGAAAGCAGTTTATCTTTTCGCCGCTCTCACTATCGCTTCGTATATTCCAATAATTATTGGAACGGTAAGTGGCATTTTGCCGGCACTGACGCTCACCTCACTGGTCACCCTGCCGATTGGAATAAAAGCCATTTGGACCGCGAGAAAGTTCTATAATGAATCCGGATATCTCGCCCCCGCGAACGGATCGGCAATACTAAATCATCTTCTTACCGGAATAATTCTGATTATCGCTTATTTTCTAGCTGGATAAAAAATCAACTTATAAGCCCAAGCTTTTTGCGTGTTTTTAAAACTCTGTCTACGATCTCTTCCTTCGAATCTGCGATGTGAAGAAGATCTAAATCTTTAGATAAAATCTTGTTCTCGGCCAGCATCCTGTTCTTTACCCAATCGATCAATCCTCCCCAATAATCCTTGTCCAGCATAAAGACCGGAAATGGCGCGATCTTATGAGTCTGAATCAGTGTGAGTGCTTCAAACAATTCATCCATCGTACCAAATCCTCCCGGAAGAATCACAAAAGCCATTGAATATTTGATAAATACAACCTTGCGAACGAAGAAATACCTGAAGGAAATAAGTCTATCTATGTATGGGTTTGGCTCCTGTTCAAACGGGAGTTCAATATTGAGCCCGATCGACAGGCCTTTACCTTCCTGAGCTCCCCGATTGGCCCCTTCCATAACACCTGGGCCACCACCGGTAATAATTGGGCAACCATGAGAGGCAAGCTCTTTCGCGATATATCTGGCATCTTTGTAATTGGAATCGTTTTTTTTCGCGCGGGCTGACCCAAAAAAAGTAACACCGGGATTTACATCCATCATATCTTCAAAACCGTCCACAAATTCCGCCATTATTCTGAACAGTCGCCACGATTCTCTGATATTAAAATTGTCTATGAGATATCTTTTTTCAATATCCACTGCAGATCTCCATTCTCCCAGGTGTAGTAACCTCGCCGGTTGTATTCCGTAACAAGATAATTTTTGTTTAACCTTCCCTTAAACTTAAGCTAAAATGCCAGAATATATCAAGAGCTATTAGCAATCAAAGAGTTAAAAAAACTTGATTCGTTATTTCAAAGAGTTAGTTTATCATGTACATTTCCAGTTAACATTCAGCCGGAAGAAAAGATATGTTTCTGCCACTTAAAGACATTAATCCCACAAGCAGAAAACCTCTGATCACTATATCTCTGATAGTAATAAACGTACTTGTTTATCTTTATCAAATATCTCTGGGTTCTGACAATGCCGCTCTTATAGCGTCTCTTGGAACTACCCCAGCCGAAATCGTGAAAATGAAAGATCTGGTAGGCCCTTTCGGGTATCATATAAGACATTACCCTGGTCCAAACCCGATCTTCCTTACCCTCTTTACTTCCATGTTCATGCACGGCAGTCTGCTGCATATCGGCTCAAATATGCTCTACCTGTGGATTTTCGGAAATAATGTGGAAGATATTCTAGGGCCATCAAAATTTCTGTTGTTTTACATACTCTGCGGACTCATCGCGCATGCCATGCATATCGCGTCAGATCCATCCTCGATAATTCCAACTATAGGAGCGAGCGGGGCGATCTCGGGGGTAATGGCCGGATATCTTATGGTATTTCCACGAGCGAGAATCGTCACACTTATGTTCCTTTTTATCTTTATCAGACTAACGGTAGTACCGGCTTACGTTATCATTGGATTCTGGTTCGTGCTTCAAATCTTTAACGGATTCGGATCACTGGGAGGAGTTCAAACGGGCGGCGTTGCCTGGTTCGCCCATATAGGAGGCTTTCTCGCCGGTATAGGACTTATCCTTGCCATGGCCGGCGACAAGATATACTGGTTCCAGAAACACAGGTACCATTAGATAGAATGCACAATTAACGATAGGATTCAATTGCTGATACGAAACAGTCTGTACGCAATTATAAAATAGATTATGAAGATTTCATTTAACAAACTGATAATAAACAAAGCCGCGGAGAATGATCCTCTTACCAGCCTTCTAAGGCAAAGGCTTCCAGAGGCGGAAGTTGAGGTTGTTTCAGATAGCGCCCCATTTCTTAATCCCCAGCGGGCTCGAAGCGGATCACTTGTAATTACACACCAAATGGGCAAATTTATTAAGGACTTCCCGGAAGCACCCGGAACACCTCCATGCGGCGAAAAATACATAACCACTCTATTGAATTGTCCCTTCTCGTGTTCCTATTGCTATCTTCAATCCTATCTGGATCACCGGCAAATTGTCGTTTTTACAAACACTGAAAAATTAAAGAGAGAACTTAAAACAGTGCTCTCCAACACCCCTCCCTCAAGAATAACAACCGGCGAGATGGGAGACAGCCTGGCAATTGATCATCTCACGGAAACTACCGCAAACCTTCTGCCCCTTTTCAAAAATACTGAAACTCTACTCGAAGTAAGAACAAAAAGCACAAATATAGAGCATCTTTTACGTCCACCAGAAAAGTGCTCCTCCCGGCTTTCAGCAATTGAGGGTTCAGACAGACTTTTGGTTACCTGGACACTCAGCCCACCCCACGCGATAAGAAAAGAAGAACATGGCACCGCAACGCTTGAAGACAGATTAGTAGCAATAAGTAAAATCTCCCGATCGGGAATCAAGGTAGCGATAAGATTCGATCCAATCATTCCCTTCTATTTCAGCCGGGATAAATACGAAGAAATAGTTAAGAGATTAAAAAAAGAGGCAAAGAACGGAATATACCGTTTCGAACTCGGTATCCTGAGATTCCCTCCCGGGCTCTGGGAAAATATTAGATCCAAATACCCTGGAAGCGCCATTATGCGAGGCGAATATCATCGGGATTTTGAAGGAAAAATGAGACTCTACCGGCCGGCACGCGTAGGAATTTACAGAAACCTCCACCGGATAATATCAGATCACTTTAATGGCGTTCCTGTTGCGCTTAGCATGGAACACAATAGCGTATGGGAAGATGCCGGCATCCCCCTCCCCTGATAAAGAACAATCAGTTCCCTTAAAAAGGTCTCCGGATTTCATGTGTCATAAACAGACGGCATCCCGTCGAAACCAAGCACCTCAGCATCAAGATGTGATGTATCCCCAAACAACCTCAACCTTGGCCTATAATCAAGTACTATCGATGTAATTGATGCGTTAGGAAGAGAAAAAGACCACATATCGTCCAGGTCCATTCCCAGCAGGTGAGTTAAATATACGCAAATCACTCCACCGTGTGAAATTACAAGAATATCCCCTCCATCATCATCCCGCAGAATTTTCTCAAAGGTACTCGTCACTCTTTTTCGGAAGGAAAAAAGATCTTCCGCGCCTTCAATCGAAACAGATGTCGGCTTTTGAAACCATCGCTCAATCTTACCGGAGTCGTCTTCCTTTATTTCATTTATTAATCTGCCCTCCCAGCTTCCGAAGGAAACTTCGCGAAGCTCTTCGAGATAATTCGGGGTAACATCCTCGCCAAGAGCAATCCTGGCGGTTTCCACTGCCCTTTCAACATTGCTGCAATAAACGGAATCGAATTCCATAGATCGCAATTTTCTCCCGAGCAACACAGCCTGCCGCCTTCCTCTTTCGCTAAGCTCGTTTCGTATAGAGTTCCCCTGAACCCGTCTTTGGACATTCCATACAGATTCCCCATGTCTAACAAGATGCAATTTTCTAATTTTTTCATCCATAAAAATCCTCCGGTAACAATTTGCAACATACGGGGTAACAATCAAGATATCTTGTATTTGCTGAAACTATTTATTACTATAAGTTTTACAATAATATACAAATTTTATCCGTTTGTATAAAAAAATCTTTTAACTTTCAAAATTGACCTATAACATCATTTTAAATAAAGGGATCCTAATGAGCAACCTCATAAAACACAAAAACATAACCCTGATTATAATAATCGCTCTTCTGTTTTTTTCGCCGATCACCAGCAAAACCCAGGACTTTTTTTCTACCCCTCAAACTCTTGTCACTACAGAGGGACACCTTTCACAGAACGCTTTTCATAGTGGATCATCCGGATATCTGGCAATAACAGCATTCATAACGGATGGCTGGCACATAAATTCCCCTTCTCCCCCCGATAGCTACATGATCCCTACACTCCTTAAAGTGAAAATGCCGGATGGAATAATAGCGGTCGGAACTCTCTATCCGGAAGCGGAAGAAAAGATGCTGGAAATTAGCGATTCCCCACTCCCACTTTATGAAGGACAGGTAACATTCGGAATACTGTTTGAAATTAGCAAAGATATCAAGCCGGGAAATTACAAGATTACCGCCACACTTAACTACCAGGGATGCAACAATATGACCTGTCTTCAGCCGGCATATTCAAGTGTGGAAATCGAACTGAATGTCGCGGAACAGAACGAACGGCCCGAAAAAATCAACAAGGCCATATTCTCAACGCCCCCTTTCACGGATAGAAATGGCGAGTCTGTAATCATAGATATTGAAAAAATATCCGGCCATACCGGCGATAGGGAAAAGATGGAAGAAAGAGATGCCGCCACCCAGAGACAAGAGGGAAACAACAAGTCCGTCACCGAGATGGTAGAAAAGCGGGGCATTCTACTTTCCCTCCTAATTATTTTTCTCGGCGGACTCGCTCTTAATCTCACTCCATGTATCTATCCCCTTATACCGATAACAATCAGTTTCTTTGGAGGCCAGGCGGAAGGCAAAGGGACAAAGGCGTTTGGATTATCCCTTCTATACGTATTGGGAATCTCCATTACATACAGTGTTCTTGGAGTAATCGCGGCCCTTACCGGGGGCATATTGGGAGCGGCCCTGCAAAACGGGTGGGTTATCTTTTTTATCGCTCTTGTTCTTGTAGGCCTTGCCACATCAATGTTCGGTCTCTGGGAAATCAGAATGCCTATGTTTGTCATGAAAAGAACGGGGTCTGCCAGGAAGGGAACGCTTGGCGCCCTCCTTATGGGTCTAACGGTAGGAATTGTGGCCGCGCCGTGCATCGGACCATTTGTCCTCGGCTTGTTGACATACGTTGGTAAAACCGGAAATCCCACACTTGGATTTATTATGTTTTTTACTCTGGCGTGGGGAATGGGCATTCCGTTCATTATTCTGGGAACTGTATCCGGAAGTATATCCCGCCTGCCGCGTTCGGGTGAATGGCTCGACTGGGTAAAACAGATTTTCGGATTTATTCTTATCCTTATGGCATTTTATTTTACCAGGCATCTTATCGGTCCTAAAATCACATACACGGGATACGCGCTAACAGCTCTCTCTGCCAGTATCTATCTTGGCTGGATTGTAAAAACAGCGGACAGTGGAAAAATCTTTAGAATTATCAAAAAAGTCATCAGTCTTATCTGGTTGATAGTCGCCGTTTTTCTCATAACACGCCCCGGGGGACCAATATTCGAAGCTAAAGAAGGTTCTCACATACAATGGGCGACATATACTGAAGCAGAACTCAGCAAAGCCAGACTGAGTGGAAAACCAATTATGATAGATTTTACTGCAGCCTGGTGTATCCCATGCCATAAACTTGAACACAAAACCTTTTCCAACCCGGAGATAATGATCCTCGCGAGAGAACTGATTACAATAAGGGTGGATCTTACAAATTCCAATATCCGCAGTGAAAAAATCAAAAAAGAATTTAAGATCAGGGGAGTACCGACTATCCTCTTTTTTAACAGCAAAGGCGAGCAGATCGATAATTTGAGAATTTCCGGCTTTATTGAACCTGAGAAACTAGCGGAAAAAATTAAAAAACTCAAATAGAAAGTATCACCTTCAAAAATGAGAAGAAAAGATCTGAAAAAGATATTAATTTTATCGATCTGGGAGAATCTCTGGTCACTCGGTGAAGGTTGCGGTGTCCCCGATGAATTGCACTTCAGCAACAAACTCCAATCGGCGGGTATTGAAACATTTCTTTTAAAGCCTAAATCTACAGGGCATACTGATGATCATGAACAAATCGGTATCACAACATACACCTACCCCAATATCGTCAGTTCATGCGAGAAGATGCCGGGGCCAATCGCGAGGTCTCTCATTTCCATATATTTTCCCTATAAAGTAACTGACAGGCTTAAATCGATTGCCGCGATGATTAAACCTGATCTTATTTTGGGGTTTGCCCATCAGTCAATTAAACCGATCAGCGAGGTCGGCCGCAAACTTGGAATACCCGCCGTTGTTAAACTCTTTGGTGTAATGCAACTGGGTAGAGAGAAACTCTCCTTGCTAAAATACTGGTATTCCAATTTCGACCAGATTAACTCACTACGTTACCCCGTTGATCATTATATTGTCTTAAACGATGGAACCTTGGGGAACAAAGCCCTTACCAGCCGTGGAATACCCGAAAACAGAGTGTCATTCCTGCAGAATGGAATGAATCTGGAATGGGCGGAAATGAAGATTGACAGAAGAGAGATCCGTGGATCAATGGGCTTACCGGAAAACGATATTCTGATCGTTACCCTTTCAAGGTTTATAAAATTAAAAAGAATAGATCACCTGCTGAAAGCGGCCGCCAGGATAAGTAAAGAAACCATGAAAAAGGTTTCTTTTGTGATAGCCGGGGATGGACCTGGAAAGCAATATCTTATCGAGAAAACCAAAACACTCGGTTTGGAGAAAAGGGTTTATTTTACAGGCGCTGTACCCTATGATCGTGTTCCGGAACTATTAAAAGCATGTGATATTTTCGCGGGAACAAGCGAACTTACAAATATGGCCATGCCTACCTGCGAAGCAATGCTTTGCGGTCTTCCCGTTGTAGCATACAATGTTGCCGGCACATCCGAAGTTGTCCGCGATGGTGAAACCGGCCTTTTAGTTGAAAATTCAAATATTGACGCTTTTGCCGGAAAACTGTCTCTTCTTATAAACGATGATGAGCTCAGACAACGCCTCTCGAGAAAGGCGGCAAGTTTCAGCAGAGAATATTTCGTAGACTGGGCTGACAAAGTTGAACAGGAAATGAAAATTCTTAAAACTGTTGTTGATAATTACCAAACTTAACCTGCAAGAATAGATCCCCCCAAAGAAAAAATACTATTAAGAATAACGCCACGGGTTTTCACACATTTTTGAAAATCCGTGGCGCTTCCAATATAGGAACCTAGTGCAGGCCTTCGGGACTATGCTCAAAGCATCCAATTTGGGCTCTCTCTTTCATGTTCTCCCGTGCGCCTGCTACTTATAATTTTACCCTGATTTCCCATTTTGTCAACCCCCATCGGCAATAATCCGAGGCCGCGGGAAACCCCAACGAAAACAAGTTATAATTCTTTCCTGTCAGAAAACAACTGGAAAGATGAAAGTATAGAGATAAACTGGATGCTTAAATCTATTTACGCGAAATAAGCCAGCAAAACACCCGCAGCGACTGCGGAACCAATTACGCCCGAAACATTTGGTCCCATAGCATGCATTATTAGAAAATTATGAGGGTCCTCTTCTAACCCAACCTTGTTTACGACCCGAGCCGCCATTGGTACCGCGGACACACCCGCGGCGCCAATAAGTGGATTAATCTTTCTTTTAGAAAATTTGTTCATCAGTTTAGCCATAAAAAGTCCTGCAATGGTACCTATAGAAAAAGCTACAAGACCTAAAAGGAGAATACCAATCGTTTGGATAGTTAAGAATTCTGAAGCTTGCAGTTTTGAACCCACAGCCAACCCTAAAAAAATTGTAACAGTATTAATCAAGCTATTCTTGGCGGTTTCTGCCAACCTGTCGGTTCGGCCGCATTCGTTGATTAAATTGCCGAACATCAACGCGCCAATAAGTGGAGTAGCAGCCGGTAATAGTATCGCACAAAGAATTAATACAACTAACGAAAAAAGTATTTTCTCAGTCTTTGAAACATGGCGCAACTGAGTCATTTTTATTTTGCGTTCTTTCCTGGATGTAAGAAACCGCATGATTGGAGGCTGTATAATCGGGACAAGCGCCATATATGAATAGGCGGCTACGGCTATCGCCCCCAATAATTCCGGGGCTAATTTTGAAGTTACAAATATCGCGGTAGGTCCGTCGGCGCCTCCGATTATGCCGATAGACGCGGCTTGCTTAAGTGAAAAACCCATTCCGGGAATTGTAATAGCTCCAATGAGTGTTGTAAAAATGCCAAATTGAGCGGCTGCTCCAAGCAATGCCAACCGCGGATTGGCAATTAAGGGACCGAAATCAGTCATTGCTCCTATTCCCATAAAGATCAAGAGAGGGAAAACGCCAGTCTTGATACCAACATTATAAATATACCACAAAAACCCGCCCGGTTCCACAATCCCAGCAACAGGAATATTTGCCAGTATCCCCCCAAACCCGATAGGAATCAGAAGAAGCGGTTCAAAGCCTTTTACAATACCGAGGAATATCAGAAGAAAGCAAAGACCGATCATAACAACATTCAACAAAGTAAAGTTAACTAGCCCAGTATTTTGAAAAACATTTATAAATACTTTCCCCAGCTCCAGTACTTCCATCTATATCTCCTGATCTGATTTTTGCATAACGGGCATTCTATTTCTCCAATTCAACAATCTGAATTTATCCCAGCCTCGCTAATATTTGATTAGCGCTTACCGAATCTCCAGCTTTCACAGCCATGGAAACCAGAACGCCATTTCTCGGCGCTTTTATTTCTGTTTCCATTTTCATAGCTTCAATAATCATAATTATCTCGTTTTTCAAAACACGCTTATTTGCCGCACTCAAAACCCTAATAACTGTACCTGGAAAAGGTGTTCTGATTTCGAGCGTATCTTCGCTCGGTCCGGGAACAGATTTTGTTGTATCAGGAATCCCTTCCTCGACCTTTATTTTATATTTTTGTCCTTCAACGGTAATAATATCATCTTTTAAGATTACAGGATATTTCTTGCCGTCAACAGTCACCATAAAAGTGTCGCTTCTATTTTTGGCTCCTTCTTTACTCCTGACAACTTTTCGTACACGAACTTTACCTTCTCCTTTTAAGAAAGCAATCCCCTTTTCTTTACACGCAGCAACAACAAATATATTCTCTTCAGTTTTATCAAGATCGTTATCCTTTAATAATTTTTTAGCTGGTTCTATTCCTTTGTCAGGATCGTTATCATTAATCTCCAACACCTTTTGAACTGTTGGTTGTAACTCCATCTTTTCTGAAGCAAGTTTAACAAGTTCAGGATCCGGCTGAACAGGAGTTTTCCCAAAATAGCCGAGGATCATCTTGCCGTAACCCTCCGCGAATTTCACCCATGGTCCAAAGATTACATTATTAAAGGCCTGCTGGAAGTAAAACTGTGATACTGGCGTAACTGATGTGCCAAACCCTCCACGTCTAACGACTTCGCTCATTGCCATGATTATTTCAGGAAATTTATCCAACATATCATTATCCCGAAGCATTTGAGTATTGGCGGTTAACGCGCCGCCCGGCATTGGAGAGAAGGGAATAACCGGAGAAACCGATTTAGCTTCCGGGGGTATAAAATAGTCCTTCATACAATCTTTGAACACGGCTTCAACCTCACGTATCTTGTTAATATCAAAGCCAAGATCATACTCAGTGCCCTTCAGAGCATGCATCATAGTTAATATATCCGGCTGGCTGGTACCGCCGGAAACAGGAACCATTGAAAGATCAATACCATCTACTCCCGCTTCAATTGCCGCCATATAGCAGTGTACTGATATACCAGCTGTTTCATGTGTATGAAATCTCACGGGAATATCATCGGGCAAGATTTTTTTTGCCATTTTGATAGTTTCATATACCTTTTTCGGGATTGCCGTCCCTGAGGCGTCTTTAAAACACACCGAGCTATAAGGCAAACCTGAATCAATAATATTTCTCAGGGTCTTTTCATAAAAAGCTACATCGTGAGCGCCGGCGCAACCTGGTGGTAATTCCATCATTGTTACAACAACTTCATGTTTCAATCCATTATCAACTATACATCTGCCGCTATAATCAAGGTTATTAACATCATTTAGCGCGTCAAAATTTCTAATTGTTGACACTCCATGTTTTTTAAACATTTTCGCGTGCAAATCAATAACATCGCTACTTTGAGAATCCAGACCTACGACATTGACGCCGCGCGCTAATGTCTGAAGGTTAATATCGGGTCCTGCAATTTCCCTGAAACGATCCATATTTTCAAATGAATTCTCATTGACATAGAAAAAGGGACTTTGAAACATCGCGCCGCCGCCGGATTCAAAGTGAGTTATTCCCGCGTTTACGGCTGCTTCCAATGCCGGCACAAAATCATCCATATGAACACGCGCGCCAAACACTGATTGAAATCCATCCCTGAAGGCTGTACACATTACATTTATCTTTTTTTTTGCCATATTTTTTCTCCCAACACCTTCGTCCATTTCCGGCGCCCATTTACCCCGTAAGCAGAGGAACCTTCTAACAACCCAGGCGTTAGCGAAAGGTTTTAATGGTAAGGAGTTCTTTTTTACTTTCTATTCTTCACTGCTACCGCAATCGCGGCAATTAATACAGTATCCTCAAGAACTAATTCAGCTTTCGCTACCTTTTTCTTTTCGGGTAAATAGTTCTGAACAATGTAACTCATTAGTTGTATTGAGCTTACCATAATAATTAAAAAAATAAATACTACGGTCATCCCCGCTATGGTAAGCTCCAAACCACTAAAAAACATCCCCAAAGCTCCTCTTCAGTTGTTTTCTTACCACCCTACCATATTAGTAAGGCAACACCGTTCATAATGACAGCTAAAAAAACCATCAAAGGTATCTTAATAGATATGCTTTAACAATCATACAAGCAATAGCTTTTTTAAGATATTTAGCACAAGCGCTGACTCAAGTTCATGGAGGGATTAGAAGAAGGGCGATCTCCCCGAGGGAAAATCGCCCTTTGATATCTCTATTTTTGCATTCCGAGCTGCCACAAAAGGAAGCTCATTTCGTCAACGGTATCTTCAATTGTCTTGCTAAGGGGCCGGCCCCCTGAATGTCCCGCTTTTGTATCATATAAAATCATAACCGGATTATCCGAGCTGTTGGCCATCTGCAAGAGAGCCGTCATCTTACGCGCGTGAAGAGGCGCTACCCGTGTATCCGAATCGCCTGTAATAAACAAGGTTGAAGGATACTCTGTTGCTTCCGTAATGTTATGATAGGGTGAATATTCGTATATGTACTTAAACTGTTCGGGGTCTTCAGCGTTCCCGTACTCCGACACCCAGAATTTCCCAAGGAGAAATTTCTGATAACGAAGCATATCAAGGAGAGGATATGTACATACAACAGCTCCAAAGAGTTCCGGACGCTGCGCGAGCGCCGCGCCGACAAGCAGCCCGCCATTACTCCCCCCTCTTATCGCGAGTTTGGAAGGACAGGTATATCCATTATCAATCAACCACTGCGCCGCGCCGATAAAATCGTCAAAAACATTCTGTTTGTTTTCAAACATTCCCGCTCTATGCCATTCTTCCCCAAATTCTCCTCCGCCCCGAAGGTTCGGAACAGCGTAAACACCGCCGTATTCAGTCCAGAGAACTCCCGTTGACCTGAATCCTGGAGTCAAATTAACATTAAACCCGCCGTATCCGGTCAGCAATGTGGGATTATTTCCGTTTAGCTCGATATCGCTGGAATGAACAAGAAACATCGGCACACGCGTACCGTCTTTTGAATCATACCAAACCTGCTTAACTACAAGTTTGTCACTGTCAACCGGAACATCAAGTTTTGCCCAGACCTTCTTGTCTCCTTTCTTTACATCGTAGCGGTATATCGTAGTCGGCACATGGAATGAAGTAAAAACAAAGAAGGCTTCGTTTCTCTTCCATCGGCCGCGCACTCCGCTGACGGTACCGAGAGTCGGAAAGGATATCTCGCGGACAAGTTTGCCGTCCGGCTCAAAAATCTTAACCTTTGAAACAACATTTTCCAGATAATTAACAAAGAGTTTCTTTCCAGCTATAGAAAAATCTTCTATGACAGCTTCTGTTTCCGGTATAATCTCATTCCAGTTCTCGCGGGCGGGGTTTTTGAGATCAACAGTGAGAATACGCCCTTTTGGAGCATCCCAGTTCGTCTGCATAAAAAGCATCCCTCCGCCATACTTAGGACTAAACCTGGCATCTATATCCTTGACAAGAGTCTTGATCGAACCATCACCCTTTAAATCCTTATAATAAATCTCTGATTTCTGTCCCGCTGACCCGTGAAATACAACAATCATCAGATAGCGCCCGTCATCCGTAATGCCCGCTCCAATACCGGCCTTGGGGCCAAAGCCCTCCCCGAAAATCTCTTTATCCTTTTCGGGATCGCCACCCATCGGATGAAAATAGACCCTGGAACCAAGAAGAATATTATGCCTTGAATAGTAAAACCCGCTGTTATCGTGCATTATTGAAATGCCGAAATACAAACCACTCGGCAATTCATCCGGGAGATCCATTTTCTTATCCACATCGAAAATTTTAACTGTCAGCTCATCAGCTCCGCCCTTCCTTATTCCATAGGCGAGAAGTGTGCCGTCTTCAGATATATCCAGCAGATTCACACTTGTAGAACGATCCTCGCTCATTGAATGAGGATCGATAAGCGCTTCATCCTTGCCACCGAGCCCATCTCGCATATAAATCACAAATAAGTCCTGATCAGCGGATCTCTTCGACAGAAAATATCTGCCATTTCTTTCCGTAGGAATACCAATCCTGTCTATTTTCATAAGCTCCGTAAGACGCGCTTTTAACTTATCACGTCCGGATAACGAATCGATAAATGAATGAGTATATTCATTCTGCGTTTTTATCCACTCTCTGGTCTCCGCGCTTTCCTGATCCTCGAGCCATCTGTATGGATCAGGAATTACGACTCCATGAAGTGTGTCTACGACACTCCCCCTGTTAGTCACAGGAATTTGTTTGCCCGCCCATGTCACTGACGAAAGCAACCCCGTCATAATAATAACTGCAGCGGCAACAAATAACACACTGACTGATTTAGAGTTTCTGATCATATTCCTGCATCTTCTCAACATATTTTTTACCTCCTCTTGTTTCTTCTGTGATCCTTCTTTTCCAATGGCCTTTAGTAAACGCTATTTTCATGGTCGTTTCAATAGAAATTTGTCTGGTTGTGTGAAACCAGAACATTGCGTGTCAGAAAACCTAAGACAGAATCAACTCGAGGAAATCTTTTTGCCTTCCTGTAAAAAAACGGGGAAACTCCAAATGATTATTATACTTGATAAAACAGAAACAAATGGGTAGACTCAGTAAACTTAAGATGGCGTTATTGTTAACACGCGAAATAAAAGAGAGTTATAAATTAACAATCGTGAAAGGAGTATATAATGAAAAAATTGGTTTTTCTTATGGTTATTGCTCTCAGCGTATCGATGCTGACCGGGTCCCCGGCGGCTCAAGAAAAGAGTAAAAAGGCTATGCCGGATATGAACAAGTTTAAGGAAATGAAGATGAAGACTGACGAGAGCGTAGAGGTAAAAGAGATGCCCTCTTTTTTCTATTGCTCTCTTGAAATAACTGGAAGTTACGAACAACATGAAACAGCCTTTAATACTCTTAACTCCGAAGTGAACAAACAGAAACTCAAGACTGATCCGGCCATTTTCGGTATCTATTTTGACAACCCGTCAATGACATCCGCAGAAGAACTTCACTGGGAAGTCGCCATGGAGCTGAAAGAAAAGCAGACAGTAAAGAAGCCCCTTAAACTGAAAGAATGGAAGTTTCCTCTTGTAGCCTTGAAACATTATGAAGGCCCTTTTAACGAAGACGCTTTGGGACCCGCTTTTATGGCTATTTTTAAATGGATCGCGGTCAACGGGTACATTCCCACAGGACCTATGATTGAGAAATACATCAGTATGCCTGAAAAAAACAAGGCCGGCGAGTTGTGCGGCAAGATCGAGATTCTAATTCCAGTTAAAAAAAATGACAGTTCTGAATAATTACATTGAAAGGAGTCAATGAGATGAGAAAACGAGCCCTTTTACTCTTTATCGTTGCCAGTGTTATTTTTTCCTGTTCTGTGGGAACACAAAATCCTTTCTTCTCCGAATTTGAAACACCCTTCGGCGTTCCGCCGTTCGATAAGATACAGGAAAAACATTACATGCCCGCCTTTAAGAAAGGGATTGATCTGCATGAGCGGCAAGTCAAAAAAATAGCAACAAACAGTGAAAAACCTACATTTAAGAATACGCTTGAAGAGATGGAAGACAGCGGTCTACTGCTCACGAATGTGAGCAATGTTTTCTTCGGTCTTAATGCGTCAAATACAAATGAGAATATGCAAAATATTGCAAAAGAAGTAGCTCCAATGCTCTCCGAGCATCAGGATAATATTCTCATGAATAAAGAACTATTCAAAAGAATAAAAGCTGTTTACAAACAGAAAGATGAGCTCGATTTGACAGCCGAACAGCAAATGCTTCTTAAAGAGTATTACAAAGAGTTTGTGCGCGGCGGAGCGGATTTAAGCCCGGAGAAAAAGGAAGAATTGCGTAATATTAATAAAGAGCTTTCCGTTCTCTCGCTCCAGTTCGGCGAAAACCTCCTGAAAGAGATCAACAGCTTTGAGCTTGTAATTAAAAAAGAAGAGAACCTTGCCGGCCTTCCGGATGGAATCGTTAAAAGCGCCGCGGAAGACGCCATTGAGCATGGATATGAAGGCAAGTGGTTATTTACTCTTAACAAACCAAGCATGCTTCCCTTCCTGCAATACTCTAAAAAGAGAGAGCTGAGAGAAAAGATATATAAAGCGTATTTAAACAAAGGCAACCACGGAGACAAACTTGACAACAAAGAGATTGTGAATAAAACAACCAATCTTCGTCTTAAAAGAGCAAACCTGCTCGGCTACAAATCTCACGCGGCCTTTGTTCTCGAAGAAAATATGGCTAAAACTCCGGCCGGAGTCTACAGGCTGCTCGATCAATTGTGGAGACCTTCACTCAACCTCGCGAAAGAGGAAGCCGCCGCGATGCAGCAAATGATTTATGATGAAGGCGCCGATTTCAAATTGAAAAGCTGGGACTGGTGGTACTACGCCGAAAAGGTTAAAAAAGCGAAATACGATCTCGACGAAGAAATGCTTAAGCCCTATTTTAAGCTGGAAAATGTGCGCGAGGGAGCCTTCGAAGTAGCACACAGGCTCTACGGAATAACGATTGAAGAAAAATTCGATATTCCAAAATATCACGAAGATGCCAGAGTCTTTGAAGTAAAGGAGAAAGACGGTTCGCATATCGGCATCCTTTACACCGATTACTTCCCGAGGGAAAGTAAGAGGGGCGGCGCGTGGATGGGCGAATACAGGGAACAATGCGTCAGAAACGGCAAGAAAATAACCCCTGTTATCGTAAATGTAGGCAATTTCTCAAAACCAAGCGCGGGAACCCCGGCGCTTTTAAGCTGGGACGACGTTATTACCCTTTTTCATGAATTCGGCCACGGACTCCATGGACTTCTGACCGACTGCCATTACAAAAGGCTTTCAGGGACTTCCGTATCGAGAGACTTTGTAGAACTGCCCTCTCAAATAATGGAGAACTGGGCAAGCGAACCGGAAGTTCTCAAAATATACGCCAGGCATTATGAAACCGGTGAGATTATACCCGATGAACTGGTAGCTAAAATTAAGAAATCGGGCAAGTTTAACCAGGGATTCGCGCTGACTGAATATCTCGCGGCGGCGTTGCTTGATATGGACTGGCATACTATTACAATGGAAAAGGATTTCGATGTAACCGAATTTGAGAAGAAATCGCTCGACAAAATCAATTTAATTCCCGAAATCGCGCCAAGGTACAGAAGTACTTACTTCCGTCATATCTTCTCGGGTAGTTATTCGAGCGGATATTACAGCTACATCTGGGCTGAAGTACTGGACGCCGACGCGTTTGAGGCCTTTAAGGAAACAAGTCTCTTCAACAAAAAGACCGCGCTGGCATTTAGAGAAACTATACTTGCCAGGGGTGGTACGGTAGAACCTATGACCCTATACAAACAATTCAGGGGCAGAGAGCCTGGTATCGAACCGCTACTTAAGAGAAGAGGGTTGGAATAAGGATCAGGAAACGGAAGTTCTATGAAAATTATTGTTGCAGGGGCATTGGAAGAATGCGTTCATGTCGCCGGTTTAATGAAATTCTTGAGGCTCGCGAAAATGACCGGTTGGAAAACGGTTTTTCTAGGACCAGCAGTCTCTTCAGATGAAATCCTTAAAACAGCGTTGCGGGAAAAGGCGGAGATGGTATGCATTTCATACAGACTCACTCCGGAAACCGGCGAAAAACTCCTGAAGGAATTTGTCGAAAAAGCCGCTGATCTCCACTCGAAGGGTGTCCGGTTCGCTTTCGGGGGCACACCCCCCATAGCGAATCGCGCGAAGGCTCTCGGGTTTTTTGAACGGATCTTTGAGGGCGGTGAATCTGAAGAATCCATACTCGCCTATCTTAAAGGAGTTCCGGATTCCAGCCCCGTTGAAAATAACTTCCCGCAGAACGCGATAGAGCGTATTCAACGGAAAACCCCATACCCCATCATCCGTCACCATTTCGGTCTGCCAACAGTAAAAAGCACCATTGAGGGTATAAAGATGATAGCTGAGTCGGGGGTGCTTGATATCGTTTCCCTTGGGACAGACCAAGACGCCCAGGAATATTTCTTCAAACCCGACAAGCAGGATCCCAGACGAAAAGGAGCCGGTGGAGTTCCGGTTCGCAGCGCCGAAGATTATCGCGCCCTTTACGCGGCCACCAGACGCGGCAACTTTCCAATGATGCGCACATATTCCGGCACCGATGATTTTATCAGACTCGCTGAAATGTACAAAGATGCAATCAAAATCGCCTGGGGAGCAATCCCCATATTCTGGTTTAACAAAATGGACGGACGCGGCCCCTGGGACCTGGAACCTTCCATTACAGAACATCTGAAACTTATTAGATGGTACTCGAATCATGACATTCCCGTTGAAATTAACGAACCGCATCACTGGGGACTGCGCGACGCTCCGGATGTAATATCCGTTACTGCCGCCTATCTGTCAGCCTACATCGCGCGGGATTGCGGTGTGCAAAACTATATAGCTCAACTGATGTTCAATACTCCATCCACAATATCCGTTCCAATGGATATAGCAAAAATGCTTGCAATCCTGGAAATGATCGAACCGCTCACTCGGCCTGATTTTCATATCTGGCGTCAAACGCGAACCGGCCTCATGAGTTACCCTCTCAATCCTGAAGCCGCGAGGTCCCATCTCGCAGTTTCGATATATCAGCAAATGGCGCTACGTCCGCACATTATTCATGTAGTCGGACATACCGAGGCTCAAAGCGCCGCGGAAGCAAAAGATGTAATTGAAGCATGCACGATGGCAGAAAGAGCAATCGAGGACGCCCTCTACGGACAACCGGATATGACAAAAGATCCTGTTATTCAAAAACGTAAAAAGGAATTGATATCTGAAAGCAAAGTGACATTGGGTGCCATTCTTTCTCTCTCTGCCCCCGGAACGAAGAATCCCCTTTCCGATCCCGAAACACTGGCAAAAGCGATAACAATAGGGATTCTGGATGCTCCACATCTAAAAAACAACCTGTTCGCGAAGGGAAAAATCGAAACTGTAACAGATGAACGAGGAGCCTGTATTTCGGCAGACAGTACAATGAAAAAGCCAATTTCAGAAATGGACAGAATTGACAAACTGGAATACTTTACGAGGTGAATAGTATGAAAAAAAAGATTCGTTTCACAGTTATCGGAGCTGGACATGGCGGAAAAGCCATTGCCGCCGATCTTGCCAGGAAGAGATTCCGTGTAGCTCTTTTTAACAGGACACCATTGCGCATAGAGGAAATCAGGACCACTAAGGAAATAGAAATAGAATATGAAGACGGCACTATATTTCGAAGCCACCTCGAAACTGTCACCTCCAATATATCAGAGGCGATTGAAGGTGCCGATATAATAATGGTTGTTATCCCCGCCTCCGGACACAAAGATGTTGCCGAGATGCTCGCCCCCCATCTTAGAAGTGGTCAAATAATCGTATTAAATCCCGGACGAACAGGAGGAGCCCTCCAGTTCCGTCAAATCCTGGATAGCGCAGTATGCAGCCCTGACGTATATATTGCTGAAACTGAAACATTTCTGTTTATAAGCCGAAGTACCGGGCCGACCCAAGCACATATATTCCATCGTAAGAACGGAGTATATCTTGCTGCATTGCCCGCTATTCACACAAACTTAATCCTTAAAAAGATACACCCGGCATATCCTCAGTTCATTCCCGCCCGCAATGTATTCCAGACAAGTATTCAAAACCTGGGAGCAATTTTCCATCCTGCTCTTGCGCTCCTTAACGCGGGATGGATAGAACACAGTAAAGGAAATTTTCAGTTCTATATCGAAGGAACGACCCGATCTACATCCAGGATTATAGGAATGCTGGATAAGGAAAGAATGTCTATAGCAAAAGCCCTAAAACTGGATATATGCACCGCTAGAGAATGGTTCAAAAACGCTTACTCCGCTGAGGGAGGCAACCTTTATGAAGCGATACAGGCAAACCCTGGTTATCAGGGGATAAAGGCTCCGCGCAACCTCCGTCACAGATACATCTTTGAAGATGTTCCTTTCAGCCTTGTTCCGATGTCTTCCATTGGCTCATGGATGGGCGTGAAAACAGAGATGATAAACTCGATGATCCGTATCGCGTCTGTAATGCTTGAGACAGACTACTTCAAAATTGGACGAACAATTGAAACTATGGGATTAAAAGGTAAAAGCCTGAATGAAGTAGAATCGTATATTCAAAATGGGAAATTAGCAAATGTTTAGCGCTATGCTGTTCTTGTTACCCTTCGATGCAATTTCTTTTTAGCAAGCCGTGGCATGGCTGACCCGCGAACCTTATAATCCAATTTTGAATAAATCACTTAGCTGATAAATGACTCATTAGAAGAGCTTCGCTCAATAACTAATGTTATTAATAGCACAATGGCCGCAATTGATAATAGAACAGCAAGGGCGGAAAAGGGAAAATCGAACCCGTATTTAGTTGCCGAGTACCCGATCAGCGCGGAAGTGGGACTGCCTATCAGAATTGTTAGGGAACGATAAAATCCCAGTTTTCCACCTCTGCCTCTTTCCTCCCAAAAATGCATAAGATAGGAATTGATCACAAGAAAGATGCTGGTCGCAAAAGACAGAAGAAAAGAAACCAGGCAAACCAGCGGAAAAGAACGAATTCGCACCAGAAAACCAGCCGCCGCGGCGGTAATAAATAGCAGTACTGTTATAATAACCTTCTTATTATATCTGTCGGAAAGAACCCCTATTACGGGTTTTAGAAAAATTCCGCTAAAAGAAAGAAGTGAGAACGCGATGCCTGCTTGAAGAGCGCTCAGCCCCTTGTTCTCTATCATATATGTTGGGAAAAAAGAGCCAAATCCCATCCATGCAAAGACAAGTATTAAATTCACCATAAAAAAGAGTCTGGTGGTTTTCTGACGCAGCACCATAATCCCATCGACGAATCGTTCCCTTAATGAAACCTTTCCGGGGAGTCTCGTTGTCTCAACCGAGTATCTTTTGAACAACCACGCGACAACAAAACTCAAAACAGCCCACAGGAGAAAAATTCCCCTCCAGTGAAAACGCGACGCCAACAGCGGTAGAACAATCGGCATAAGTCCAGCTATCGAACCGCTGCTCGCCTGCACGCCCAGAGCTCTTCCCCTGTCTTTTTTATATATATCCGAAAGCATAGAGATACTGGCTGTCTGGAAACAACCGCTCCCAATCCCGAGAATCACAAGAAAAATGAAAAAAAGAACATAGTAAAAGGATAAAGCCAGAAAGAGGAAAGCTGTTCCAAAAGACACAAAAGCACAGAGGATAGTAACCTTTCTCCCCTTTATGTCTGACCAGACGCCCGATGGAAACTGCATTATTCCATATGAAAACCACATACCTGTAATGGCGAAGCCGGCCAACGTGTGATCTATATTGAGACTTTCCTCAATTCTGATCAGCAGTGTTGAGATAGTCATCCTGCCGGAAAGAACTAGAAACCAACCAATCGAAGTAAAAAGAAGAGCCGCGCTTTTTCTGTTTTTTAAATTCATAGTTCTGTAATCAACCGTTAACAAACAAAATCAAAACAGCCATATTCTATCAAGTCGTGTCAATTTTGAAAATACACGGCAACGATGACATTCGCAAAGAATAAGTTAATAAATCAATACCCAAAAAGAATTCTCACTGTATAGAATTCGAGATACGAATAAAATTTTCCTTTGCTCTCATGAATGCTTTTTTGTTATTCTAACGGCTGGTTCCCCGGCGTCTTTATTAAAGAAGACGAAATCTTTTTCTTTAGCCGCTTCAATTGGAGACAAAAAAATGAATCCTAACCCTATCGAGGAACTCCGCAAGTTTGTCAGCAACGATGATTTTACCAAACTCGCCCGTATCGATAATCGGAAACTTTACAGTTTTGTGCTTGAATTTATAAATCTTTGCAATCCGGAAACGGTCTCTGTTTACGATGATTCGAAGGAAGATATTGAAAGGACGCGCAGAGCTGCGATTGAAAATCATGAAGAGGCCAAACTCGCCATTGAAGGACACACGATACATTATGACGGATTCCATGATCAGGCACGTGATAAAAAAAACACCAAGTTTCTGGTGCCTCCCGGCACTGACCTCGGGCCTGAACTAAACTCCATTGACCGGGAGCAGGGCCTCGCGGAAATCCGCGAGATTATGTCAAATATAATGCGTGGGCATCATCTCCATATTAAATTTTTCTCTCTCGGTCCGGCAAATTCCCCCTTCTCCATCCCAGCTCTTCAACTGACAGATTCAGCATACGTCGCGCACAGTGATAATCTTCTCTATAGGCAAGGCTATCAGGAATTTTTAAAGAAAGGTTCTGAGGCCAGATTCTTTAAATTTATTCATTCCCAGGGAGAGCTCAAGGATGCCGTACTGGGACTTAAGGTAAGCAAAAATATCGATAAACGAAGAATATTCATCGACCTTGAAGAGGAAACAGTCTACAGCGCGAACACACAGTATGGAGGCAATACAATCGGCCTTAAAAAACTCGCTATGCGCCTCGCGATAAACCGCGCTTCAAATGAAAAATGGCTGACAGAACATATGCTTGTAATGGGAGTACACGGGCCCGATAACAGAATGACATATTTTACAGGCGCTTTTCCATCAATGTGCGGCAAAACCTCTACCGCGATGATCGAAGGTGAGTCAATCGTTGGCGATGACATAGCTTACCTGAAAAATATCGACGGTAAAACACGAGCCGTAAATGTGGAATCAGGGGTATTCGGTATAATAGATGGGATCAACCCCGACGAGGATCCAATCCAGTGGGAAACCATCACTACACCGGGAGATGTAATATTCACAAACCAGCTTGTCACGGAAGACGGGAAGGTATACTGGAACGGTAAACCGGGTAAAGTCCCCGAAAATGGCGTCAATCATTCGGGTGAGTGGTATCCGGGGAAAAAGGATGCGGATGGAAATGAAATAACTCCCTCTCATAAAAATGCCAGATTTACCTTTAAAATTGACACCCTGGATAATGTCAGCAAAGAAGTTCATTCGCCGGAGGGTGTACCAGTGAGTGGAGTAATATACGGAGGCAGAGATTCTGATACATCCGTTCCATTAAAAGTAGCCTTCGATTGGGCTCACGGAATTATTATGTACGGAGCGTGTCTTGAATCGGAAACAACAGCCGCTACTCTGGGCAAAGAAGGTGTAAGAGTGTTTACACCAATGTCAAACCTGGACTTTCTTTCATTACCGATCGGAAAATATATTCAAAACAATCTCGATTTCGGTAAACATTCCACGCAGCCACCAGATATTTTCGCGGTCAACTACTTTCTTAGGGACAAAAACGGTAAGTGGCTTAATCTTAAGAATGACAAAAAGGTATGGCTTAAGTGGATGGAGTTAAGAGTCAATAGCGAAGTTGACGGTATTAAAACCCCCACAGGATTAATACCCAAATATCAGGATTTGAAGAGATTGTTTTTCGAACTCTTTAAAAAAGAGTATTCAATGGAAGACTATATTATACAATTCACCATCCGCGTTCCTGAGAACCTGGCCAAACTGGAAAGAATGGAAAAGATCTTCAAAGAGAGGGTAACTGATGTTCCCGATACGGTTTTCCGTCATATTGCAGAACAAAAGGCCCGCCTGGAAGAGGCACGGGAAAAATCAGGTGACTATATCCCCCCGGTGAAATTCTAATCCGTTAAAATATTGATGGTTGGAACTGATGTCGCTTCTGTTAGGAACAGAAAATTCACATGAATTTTCATTCTGAGCTGTAGCTTGCTCCTTTATTTTCATTCTTCGCAGACAACAAGGAAATAGTTTCTTCCTTTGTAAGAACCCAGATAGAGTAAACACCAAGAGCCGTACCTACCGGGATATCAAATAATCTTACACAACCAACAATCAGAACAAGGATTCTTGCCCATGGTTTTTTCTTTAGAAGCCCTATTCCTCCGATCAATCCCGGAATAGCAAATATTAAAATGATCGTGTAAACAAATATGGCAATAGTGCCCGTAATCGCGATAGCCTCCGGATCACAGGAAACAATACCCGCTCCACCAAGGATAATAAGAATAGTCGTACCAATAATAATCCCTATAATACTGTACGCTATGTGTAAAGCGGCCAGAATGGTCACATTCTCTTTCATTTCATCTCCTTTGCAATTCAAAATCAACCCTTATATACTCCACTCGATAATCTCCGGATATAAACCCGGCTAAATTCAAACTTACGATCCCCCGTACTCATTACTACGGATTCAATTATTTTTTGTTGCGGGCTAAATATCAATATAGAACGCGTATCCCGAGAAGGACAAAATGTTCGATCAGGAATTTCAGTGTAGAATTTTGTTATTTCCTTGATCCTTAGAAAAATTGTGACTATTTTTCCGGAGACATCTCCTTCCACAACTTCCATATCTCATCGAGAATTTTTTCTTTCCTGATTAAGCGGGCTTTCTTTGAATCACAGCGTACCATTCCCGCTGCCGCGCCGGGATGGCCATCACCAATATTTAATTCCCTCATGATCTCTCCAATATCCTTTCCGTGATCCTTTCCAGTCATATTCATAGAAAGTGACATGGAAACAGAAAAGTCATTGGTTTTTGTGCCTCCTCTGAATATTGGTACTAACGCGAGGACAGCGAGAATCCGCGGATGTATTAAATACGCTAGATTCCTGATAACCCTGGGGCGTCTCCTGTGATCTGTCAAATCTATTATGGCAATCTCCTTTTTCAGATCCCTCTGAAAAAAGGAGCAAGATTTTTCTATCATTCCAACCATCTTTTTCTCTTCTTCCCTGTATTTTTCAATATTGGATAAAACCTGTTTCTCCTTTAAAATTTCAGCAAGGGGTAAATCACGAAGATATTCTACAAGGAGCAAATTGTATTTTGCGTGCTCTCTGGGGGTTAAAAAAGAAATCTTCATACTCATATCCACAAGCTTGCCCGGTGTTTCATTTCGCCATTCTTCTATAGAAGAATAAGCAAAAGAATCGATTATGTCCGCTTCAGATACAGTCTCCAATAGATATTCGGGGAATTTTGTTCCTCTCTCGGAATAATATTCATAGATTACACGAGCGCAGGAGAGTTTCTCGGCAAATCGTCCGGGTAAACTATCATGGTTAATATTTCTTAACTCTAAGGCGTCTCTGTTGCCCCCATGATGATCAAACCAGAGGCCACATTCAAGAGGATAGGGCAAATCACATACAATGTCCCCCTTATTAATAGATATTTCAGCTCTCTCTATCGAATTGGGACCCGTAAAGATAAACCTCTCGCAACCGGTAGCAAAAGAACAAAGACTCGCGGATACAAGCCCGTCAAAATCGTTATGGGTGATTATTCTCCGGATTTCCACGAAGCCCAACCTCTCTTTCCTCTTACATTCACCTATAAACCGATTGATTTATCTTGGAGCACAAACACAGCGTAACGAAGAAAAGTCTTATCAGCGAACAAAATATTATTACATTTCCGACACAAAGAAAAAAATACGCGGCCTTTTGTTACCATACCACTAATCAGATATTCTGTTCTTAAATTCGCTCATAATTTCACGGACAGACTTATCTACGGCTTCTTCTCCATCGACAATAAGATCCGCGTACTCACGGGCGGGAAGAACATACTTTTCATACATCGGAACAACTGTATTACTAAACTGCCGGCAAATTTCTATTCTGGTCCTGCCGCGCTCCTTTGTATCCCGTTCTATCCGGCGGGAAAGACAAATATTCATACCCGTATCGATAAATACACAGATACCGATCAGCTCTCGAAGTGGTTCTTTAAAAAAAACATGAAGCCCTTCAATAATTATTACGGAACGTCTGGTGTTTTTAACAGATATCCTTCGTCGTCTTCCCTCACTTGGCAATTCTCTCATATGGGTCTTAAAATTATATTCCGGGAGCAGAACTTCACATCCTTCAAGCAACCTCTTAACATCGTTTATAAGAAGGTTGAAATCAACAGCGTCCGGTATATCAAAATTGGCTCGCGATCTCTCTTCGTACTTCATATTACCAAGATCCCGATAATAGCTATCCATCTGGATTATCGTATGTTCTCTGCCGTCCAGCTTATCCGCAAAATTCTTAGAGATTAATGTCTTGCCGGAGCATGAAGCTCCTGAGATTCCAACAACAAATGGTTCCATTCTCAATTCCCAACAGAAATGAAGCTGTGTCGAATGATCAGAGGATAAATCCTTGTCCTCGTTTAGCTCTATAACGACTCCCAGGAAAACAATGAACTTATGATCAGCTACACAAAGGGCGCGCTTATGGGGCTATACTCCCAAGTATTCTCTTTTTCCTTACAGCCTATTTCTGCTTCAGGAGACAGTTGTCACTATCGGCGGTCCTGACAACAAGTTTTATCATATGGGGACTGGCTGCCGCTGTTCACCAATGGCTACTTAGATGAACAAATGATTCCTGCCCGAATCTATCTACTCGTTTCCCTCAAACTTGAAGGATACCTTTACCTTAGCGCGGTATGCAGCAACCTTGCCATCCTCGATATGCATGTCCAGTTGAACCACTTCGGCAATACGAAGGTCACGCAACGATTGCGAAGCCCTATCTATAGCGGCTGTGGCTGCTTTTTCCCACGACTCTGAACTCGTTCCAACCAATTCGATTATTTTGTACACACTCTCTGCCATCCTGCTCTCCTTCCATCTATAACCTCACAAAAAACTTGCGGTTATAGCGATTCATACCGATTGTAACCTAACCGGTATCTACCAAATAAGCCAAAGCGCTCCGATGAATGATTACCCATTGCAGGAAGTGTATCTCATATACGGATAACTGTCAAGCAACCCATAGCACTGGTACTATTTTGATCGCCCGTAAACTCGGATGCAATATCATCATTTGGTATTTCAGCTATCACCGCTACATCTGCCGGGAAACGGCGCTGGAATTTTCCCTATATTAAAACGACCCTGTCAGTCAACATACAACAAAACACCCCACCCGTAAAATTACGGGCGAGGTGCAAATTATGCTGAGAGATTTACTATTTCTATTCCTGTTTCAAAGAAAATTATAAACCTTTTCAACGCACTATCATTACCGGTACATAGACTTTATCGCGCCCCAGCTTTCTTCCCTGGAAGCAACCACGCAGTCGTGAGTAATAACGCCATTTGTAATTTCGAAATTCACACCCATGACGTCGATCGATACCCACTCCGGATTGTAATCATAAATGATATAGTCAAAAATGTAATGCGTTGTTACAACAGGAACGGGGCACGCAGTTAGCAGTGTTTCCCTCTCAATGTGTTCCGCTTCAATAAATCCCGTCACCCCTGGTATTGGAGGATAATCTGTTCCATACCCCAAGCCCGACCATTCAGGAGTCGACCAGTTTACCGCGAAACAAAGGTTACTTGAATTTGCTGGATCAAGCACAACCAGATCAAATTCTATGTGTATAACCTTTCCACGATTCGGATCAAATTGATGATCATAAAACCATTCATTTATCCAGCCGGAATCATACTCATACCACATACCTTCATTATATCCGCTTCCTCCACCAGTTACTATCTCACAGGAAGTACCAATTGTGATATAGAAGTCATCAACAATCTGAGCTGTCACATTGGAAGCCACAAAGAGCAGCAACCCAACACAAATAGCAATAACAAAATTCTTCATTCCAACCCCCTTAAAGCACTCTTCAAACTGCATTATCATCTATTCCCCACTATAAAACAATTTGAAGAAGAAAAGAAATTACAAACCGGAAAAATAACTTCCAGACTATTTATCCCCCTAAAGTTTCCTCCTTCCAAATCAAAATCCAAACTTAAAACAAGACTGCTCCATCCCCTCAGACGGAAGATACGCAATCCATTTCCTATACAGCCAAATAGAATTTGAAATTAGTAATTGATC
>DAOWMJ010000123.1 GCA_030643145.1 Candidatus Latescibacterota bacterium
AAATATCTTTCGCGGCCGTCCGGAAATTGCAAGCGCAAAAAAGAAGGCGCCAAGAGATGCTAATATTGCTGCAACGCCAATGCTGCCGGGCCCCCCACCAAGTTTAATACTGGAACGGCAAGTATGCATCCGAATCCCGCTCCGGTCATATCAAAGAAATATATTTTGCTCGCTCTATCGCCGAAGTGACGAAACAGGTTGGCGCCTACTAATCCTCCTATAAAGAAGGGTATCACCGCTGAAATATAAAGCGCCGCTATCAGTAATAGTGTGCCGACCGATAATTCTCCCTCCAATGTCTTTTTCAGGAATCCCGTAAGAAAAGTTTGTGCCGGATTTATGCTGAAGAGCTTGAAACTTAAAGGAATGATAACGGCCATAGCTGCGGAAGCCGAGAAGACAATCTTGATCACACGGCCGGCACGTAATAAGTTTGGCAACAGTTGAACAACAAAACCGCTTAGAGCGAAACCGAAAAGAGCGACCGAAATGGTGAGAAAGGCAAAATGATACCACATTACCACAGAGAAGATTCGGGTGAGTGATACTTCCAGCATTAGAAATCCCGCGCTGCTGAAAAATAGGACCATCCCAATCATCTTGAACCGGCCCGAGGGGAGGGAAGAAGATTCCTCTGTGTTTTTTGATGTTTCCCGCTGCTTTGATATTTTCTGTAACGGCGTATTATCCATATTTTTTATCGCCTCAATCTTGTTATATTAAGGGAAAAAGCTAATTTTTTAATAAATTGCGATTCCTTTTAAAGTGTTCTTACTGCTTCGACATTTGCAAACTGTTCTAATATCATGTGATAAGAATATGTAATTTAGATTTTTCTGTCAACGAAGAATGGCTATTAGAAGAGTAAATACAGATTTGTGTATCAATAGTTACAAACTTTGATACTTTTTATAGAATTAAGTATTGTGTCCCTTTTTTAGCCCAAAAAGTCAAAATTAAACTAAAAAGTTGACACAAGGCCTATGTTAGCGTAGCATGCACTCAAAATATTATTGGCGCTATATAAAGATAGAAAGTTGTTTTTATGTTCGAACAAGCTCCAAAAAGACGCGAGCTCGGGTATCAGGTTAAACTTGATCATTTTGAAGGGCCTATGGACCTTCTTCTTCACCTTATCCGGAGAGACAAGATAGATATTTATGACATACCAATATCGCACATAACTCACGAGTATCTTTCCTATATTGAAATCATGAAAGAACTCGAGCTCGAAGTGGCGGGGGAGTTTTTTGTTATGGCTGCCACGCTGATGAGGATAAAGGTTCAGATGCTACTGCCGAAGAGAGCGGTTGAGGAAGAAGAGGAAGATCCGCGAGAAGAACTTGTAAGGAACCTGATTGAATACAGAAAATTTAAGAAAGCAGCCGATCACCTGGCTGGCAAGGAATCGAGCAGGAGGGATGTTTTTGTCCGCCCTGTACCCAAATATATTGAAGAAGAAGATAATACTCCAAAAATGGAGCTTTCACTCTTCGATCTTATGGATGCCTTTAAGAGTATTCTGGAAGATCTAAAGAAAGAAATTTCATACAGTGTTGAGGTTGATATACATACCGTTGATGAAAAAATCGATTTTATACATAAAAAAATAAACAGTAATTCCGAAGTTTTATTCACCGAACTTTTTGAAGAAACCGTTGGCAGGGTAGAAATTATTGTAACTCTTATGGCTATTCTGGAGCTTGTGCGCAGAGGTTTTATTATAGCTCGCCAGATGTCTGACCGCGAAGATATATGGCTCTACAGAAGAGAGGACAGTAAGGTAGTTGAAAAATAAAAAAATGGATAATGAGATAGATAAGCAACGTGAACATACTATTGAAAAGCAGGTCGAGGCTCTTCTATTTGCCTCAGATGTGCCTCTCTCGGCCCACAAATTACTCATGCTCACCGAGGCTCCCTCTTTAAAATATATAAAGAAAGCAATTGATTCACTTTCACGGTTTTACAGCGAACAGTTCAGGAGTTTTGAAATTGTGGAGATAGCCGGAGGTTTTCAGGTAACAACTCTACCCGAATATTCCTTGACAGTTAAAAAGCTTTATAAAAACAGGAGGAAATCAAAACTTTCCAGAGCAGCACTTGAAACGTTGGCTATCATTGCCTACAAACAGTCTATAAGCCGCTCTGGAGTTGAGGCCATAAGGGGGGTTAGCTGTGATGGTGTCCTTTCAACTCTTACTGACAGAGAACTTATCACTGTATCCGGGAGGGGAGACGGTATTGGAAAACCCTTTCTCTATTCTACGACAAAAAAATTCCTCGAATATCTCGGGTTGAAAAACTATAAAGAGCTGCCGTCGATTGAAGATTTTGAAACTGAAATTGAGGCTCTGGATATTTTAAATTCCAAATTAAAAAATAGTGAAGAAGATATTATGATCAATAATAAATCAGAGCAGGCTGCCACAGAGAAAGATGCAATTAATAATGGTAAATTAGAACGCGATGAAATAGAAGATCGAACAATTCAAGACATATCAGATGAACACTAAAATCAGAATTAATCGCTATCTCGCCGGTGCCGGGCTTGGTTCAAGAAGAAAGTGCGAAAAGCTTGTTCTCGGGGGATCTGTAAGAGTAAATGATATTCAAGTAAACAACCTTTCAGCCCGGATTGACCCTGAAGAAGATGTTGTAACCATTGATGGAAAATGGGTTGAATATAGAAATTGTAAAACACTTCTTGTGCTTAATAAACCGGAAGGCGTTTTATCGTCTACTCGTGATGTCCGTGGAAGAAAAACGGTAATCGATATGGCAAAAGAGGCGGGATTTTCCGGACGGCTCTATCCCGTTGGAAGATTGGATATTGATACAACGGGGGTTATATTGCTGACCGACGATGGTGAACTGGCATATAGATTAACTCATCCTAAGTATGAAATAGCAAAGACATATCAGGCCAGGGTAAAAGGAATGATTGCAAAGAACGAAGAGAAAAAACTGGCAGAAGGGGTGGATATTGGCGGTTACATTACAAGTCACTGCTATGTAAAGGTTGTAAAGGTTACATCTAAATATACCGATGTTGAACTTACGATAAGAGAAGGGAAAAAGAGGCAGATTAAAAGGATGTTTAGCGCCATCGGCCACAGAGTAATTAAACTTAATCGAAAGAGCCTCGGGGGGCTTGAATTTAGGGATCTTAAGATTGGCGAAATAAGATCCCTTAGAAAAAAGGAAGAAAATTTCTTAAGAGAAAAAACTAAATTAATATTAAGGAGGAGTAAATGAACTTTAAAGATTTAATGCGTCAGCATTTGAAAGATTTAAAACCCTATGTTCCCGGAAAACCGATAGAGGAACTCAGAAGAGAAAAGAATATTGCCGGTGAAATAATTAAGCTAGCTTCAAACGAGAACCCAAAAGAACCTTTCAAGGAAATAAGAGAAACAATTATTGAAGAGATCTCTCTTTTAAACAGATATCCCAATTCCGGCTGCCACTATCTTTGCGAAGATCTGGCGAAGCATATCGGAGTTGACCCGGACCAGATTTTTGTGGGTAACGGCTCAAATGAAATTCTCGACATTTTAGTAAGAGGTTTTGTCAGGCTTGACGAAGAGGTTGTATACCCCTTCCCGAGTTTTATCGCTTACCCCCTTATTATTGAGCTTGCGGGTGTAGGAGATGTTAAAGTCCCGCTGGATAATTACCGCTTGGATCTTAAAAGCATGAAAGAAAAGATTACCCCTGCAACAAAGATGATTTTTATATGCAATCCGAATAATCCAACCGGCACCTACGTTTCCGCAGATGAAGTAAATGAATTTCTTCAGGGTTTACCCGATACTATTATTGTTGTTTTCGATGAAGCCTATTATGAATTCGTTACGGCGGATGATTATCCCGACACAATAGAGTTGCTTAAATCGAGAGATAATTTGATAATACTAAGAACATTTTCAAAGGCTTACTCATTAGCCGGACTCAGAGTTGGTTACTCTATTTCGCATCCAGACCTTGTTAAATGTCTGCACATGATCCGGCAGCCTTTTAATGTAAACCGTATGGCCCAGGCGGCGGCGAAAACCGCATTGAAGCTTTCCGGCAAATTGAAAGGCCGTTTAAGGGAAAATTCAGAACAAATGGAGTTTGTTTCGAATGAGTTAAAAACACTCGGATTTACAGTGCCGCCTTCTCAAACCAATTTTCTTCTTGCAATACCGCCTCTGGAATTTGAAACAGGCATAGTTGAAAAACTTATGGAAAGAGGAGTTATAGTACGAGGTATGAACCCTTTTGGACTCGGAGAGGAATCATTCAGAATTTCAATAGGAACCCCTTCTGAAAACGGCAGATTTCTAAAAGAACTAAAAGAAATAATTTCCTGATTGACAATTGAACGGTGAAACAGTCCCGTTCATAATAAGAAACACGTGTGTTCTTATGGTCAATATTGCATTATTATTTTAACGGTTTGCTTAAAAATGAAAAAAGAGAAGATGGATCTTAACATTACTAAAAAAATGATTATCACTATAGATGGGCCGGCAGGTTCAGGAAAGAGTACAACTGCGTCCCTTCTAGCCGGACGACTTAATTTGACATATCTCGATACCGGAGCCATGTACCGGGCGGTAACATATGCTGTTCTTAAAAGCGGAGTTGATCCGGAGGATGAAGAAGGTGTCGCGGAAGTAGTTAAGAAGGTTAATCTTGAACTTAGCGGCAGTGAAGAAAATCGGGTATTTCTCCTAAATGGTAAGAATATTGAAAAAGAGATAAGAGATTCGGCAGTTTCAAATGCCGTTTCACCCGTGAGCCGCCACGGTTGTGTACGCCGCAAAATGGTAAAGTTACAAAGAAATATAGCGAAAAATGGAGGAATAGTTGCTGAGGGGCGTGATCTTGGGACTGTTGTTTTTCCTTACGCGCATCTAAAGGTTTTTCTTATTGCAGGGATAGACGCAAGGGTTGATAGAAGGGCTACACAGCTTAAATCAATGGGATTGAACTTTAGCCCTGAAGAGATTAAACAAAATATATTAAAAAGAGATTCAATTGATTCGACCCGTACAATAAGCCCCCTTTTAAAAGCTCCCGGCGCTATGGTTATTGATACTTCCAACATCACTATTGACGAACAAGTAGCGCTGGCGGAAAAAGGCGCGCTGGAAAAAGCAGAATATCTGCGCGGGATTGGATTTGGAAACAAAATTAATAAAATATCAAAGCCGATGAAATTTTATTACCGCTTTTCATCTTTTCTTGTCAGAACATTTTTCAAAGTGATTTTCGGGCTAAAGATCTACGGAAAAGAAAATTTAAAATGTGATGAAAACTATATTTTTGCAAGCAATCATATTTCAAATAGCGATCCTCCCATAGTTGCTTCCTCACTAAATAGAAAGGTATGTATCCTTGCTAAAAAAGAGCTTTTTAGAAATCCTTTACTTGCATGGCTGATCAGGAAATATCATGCTATTTCAATTGACCGGGATCGTTTTGATCGAAGTGCTCTCTTGGCTGTTATAAAAAAATTAAAGGAAAAAGAATCAATTCTGATGTTTCCCCAGGGCACAAGATCACATGACAATACCCTAAAGGAATTAAAGGTAGGACTCTCATTTATTGCCATGCATGCCGGAGCGAATATAATTCCCCTTTACCTTAGTGGATCAAATGATCTTCTTGCCGCGATGTTTAGACGCAAAAAATTAGAGTTAGTAGTAGGTCCTCCGATTATGATCAAAGGTAATTTCAAATCTAATGACAGGAAAAACGATTACAGGATAATCTCATCAATGGTACTTGAGGAAATGAGGATGCTTAAAGGTGATTAAGAAGTTTGAAGTAATAGTATCTCCTCACTTGGGTTACTGCTTTGGAGTCAAGAGAGCTATGAAGCTTCTTATGGAAGGGGTAGCAAAGTGCGGCGGGGATAATATTTATACACTCGGAGAAATAATCCATAATCCGCAGGCAGTTGAAAAAATTAAAAATATGGGAGTAAGATCGGCAAAATCACTTTCAGATATAAGAGAAGGGAGCACCGTTGTGATTAGAGCGCATGGTGTTCACCCCGACATTTTGAATGCCGCTAATCGAAGAAAAATAAATGTAATAGATACAACATGTCCCTTTGTAAAAAGAAGCCAGGAATATGTACAGAACCTCTATGCGCAAGATCG
>DAOWMJ010000084.1 GCA_030643145.1 Candidatus Latescibacterota bacterium
CAATACATTCAACTCTTAATCCCGATAAATCCCACTCCAATTCATCAAGAAAACTACTGACTGCTGTTTTCCTTAAATCAGAAAGCTTCGTATCTTTACGGCAAGGTAAAAGGTAATGAATTCTATGGGGATATAGGGTTTTCCAAACAACTCCTCCGACAGGGGGCTCAAGATCCCCCTGATGATAAAAGGAAATATGAATAGCCGCGGCACATTCTTCCACAGCTTCAAATAACTCGCCTACAATATTCCGTTCCTTCAACTCACTCTCAATAATCTTATCAGCCTCCAGCCCATTTGAAATAATAATCTTTTCTATAATATCTTCCGCGCTTCCAAGAGTTTCCTCGTTCCCGCTCTCCAGTCGAACAGCAAGAACCGCTTTTGTTTTGCCTGTGTTGGAAGGAATTCGCTTTTTTGCCGGCGATCCTTCTTTGCCGGGGGGAATTACCCCACCATTCAATTTCCCTTTTTTACAAACAAGGGCAAGGGATTCCGCGTAATATATCGTTTGGGATACAGGTCCTACCTCTAGATTTACTATTGAAGAAAGCTTCTCAAGGACCCTGCCCTTCCCCCCGTAAGTAACAATTCTTGAATATTCACAAGCCGGAATCAGCCTGGTAACAATCTTTGTAACAAGTCCACACCTTCCCATTGCTCCATAAACAAACCCTGTTATGTTATAACCTGTCACATCTTTTACTGAATGTGAGCCTGGAGAAATTATTTCTCCCGCAGCGGTTACAATATCGATGGAGAGAATATACTCTCTTAACCCTCCAAAGCCACTCTCAAGACAGGATACAAATCCATCATCAACCAGTTGCGCCATTGTAATATTATTATAGAGAAGCGTGCCTGTGGGAAAAAGCAAACCTTCTTTCCGGATGGCCTCGTTAAACTCGGACACCCTAACGCCACCATCAACTACCGCGAGCATATCGCTCACTGAAATCTCCATTATTCGTTCGAGATTAACAGGAGATAATACAATTATAATCTCTCCCTTTTCCGAAAAAGCCTCTATTTCACACGATTTTTTAATAACTGCCAGTTCCCCATTCCCTATACGGGTAAAATAACCGCTGCTATCCACCAAAACACTTATATCCCGACCATTTTTCTTCAGCTTCGCACAGACTTCAAAAAAACTCACTGCTTCCGAAATATCGGCCGGATTGTACAAAAACACGCGTTCTTTATTAACCGTACTCAACTAATTCCCACTCTTTCTTTGTTTTGACTTCAACCCAAATAATTCAGAATCACCGTTATAGTAACTATACTGGCAATAGTTGACGCAAGAATTCCTACGGTAACTATCTCGGGCCTGCAATCGAATTCTGTCGCGAATACAACAGCATTTACCGCAGTCGGCATCGCCGCTTCAACTATAAGCACCTTCCTGATTAATGAATCAAAGCCGAAGATTCTTGCAAGAAGAAGCGCTACGACAAAACCCCCTCCTATCTTGATCATAGCGGCTGATACACCCTGTAACAGTTCTTTTCTTTTTTTCTTGATAATAATTTGCTCTATTTCTTTCCCTGATCCCGCGAATCTTTCATAAATTATCTTCTGAAGCTGCATGCCAAGCAGGAGAAGGCCAAGTGGTATCGCTGAATGCCCCAGCATATTAATCATCTTCATAAGCGGCTCCGGCGGCAGCTTGCCAAAATGAAGCAACAACTTAGAAACTATTATAGCATACAGCATCGGCACCTTAAATACAGTGGCTATTGCTTCAGAGGGTTTCTTCTTCCCCACGCTTGCAATAAATATACCCAGGGTCGACTGTACCGTCGAAGACCCTGCCACAAAAATGGCCGCGTATACGACCCCCTTCTCTCCAAAAGCCAGCATGCAAACAGGTATACCGTAAAACCCGCTGTTGGAAAACATGGAAGCAAGTGATATAGCATTTCTTGTAACCCTATTTTCTTTAAATAATAATCCCGTTCCTTGGGCTAGAACCATAAGAACCACAGACAACGTGGCAACAAAAAACAAAACCTTTAGTAAAATAGAAATCTCTGTGTCATTCCCAGTCATCGCCACAAATATAAGAGCCGGCGTTAACACATATAGTTGAGTACGCGAGAACACTCTTTCATCTATTTTCCCCAACCTTCTAAGTAGAGCCCCGATAATAATAATAAAAAATATCGGTAGAATTACATTTGTAACTATCATCGCGACAACCCCCAAGCATTAGTCTGCCATAAAGCCTCTAACCCAATTGAAAAATACCATTCTTTACATCATTTCTATCAATTCTGCTCTTCTGCGGACATTTACTATCGACACCAAAACAAATTCTTTCCTGAAAATTATCACTCAAAGTTCTAAAGACTAAAAAACCACCCCTGAAAAGAGTGGTCAAAATACTAAATCACATATGAGCAAAAACTTGCTGGCGGCATACTCAACCAAGAAATCCTACAGGGGTTTTCCGACTATTCTTTATAATTACCCTTTTTCTTTCCCTTCTTCCTTATCCTCTGTTTTTTTATCATCCTTGTCCGATTGTTCTGTTTTTGTTTCCTCGGAGGGATCCGTGTCCTCAGCAGTTTTCTCAGCCTCCGCTTCTTTTACAGTTTTCTCAGCTTCCGCCTTTGCCTTTTCTTTGGCTTTCCTCTCCTGGACTACAACAGGATTTTCCGGTACATCAACTTTATGATATTTCTTCATCGATTTCTTTTTCTTCCCTCGTTTTTTTTCATCAACCTTTAGAAGTTCAAGTAAAGCCATATTGGCATTATCTCCAGGTCGTTTTACAAGCTTCAAAATACGCGTATAGCCACCATTTCTATCGACAAAACGAGGACCAATATCATCAAAAAGCTTCCTAAGAACTTCTGATTCCTTTACGGTTTTAGCTACATGTCGTCTCGCTGTAAGATCTCCGCGCTTAGCGAATGTAATCATCCGCTCCGCCACTCTTCTAGCCTCTTTCGCTTTTGCTGTTGTTGTTCTAATTCTTTCACTCTTAAAAAGTGATGTTACCATATTACTCAACATCGCTTTCCTATGAGAAGCTGTTCTGTTGAGACTTCTATGATCACGATTATGGCGCATTACTTCTTCTCCTCTTTCTCTGTTTCATCATTATCCATAATACTTTTTACGTCCATCCCGAGATGAAGATTCATTCCATCCAGAATATCTGCGATTTCTCTTAAACTCTTGCGTCCAAAATTACGGTACTTAAGCATTTCACTTTCTGATTTTACAACCATTTCCCCAAGGGTCTCTATTTTGGCTGCTTTAAGACAGTTCGAAGACCTAACCGACAATTCAAGTTCTTCAACACTTCTGTTAAATAATTCTCTCATCTTTATCAGTTCCTTATCGACCTCCTCAATTTCTTCTTCTTCAAATGGTTCTTCATCAAAATGTATAAAGAGAAGGAGATGATCTTTTAGAATCTTTGACGCGAACCCAAGAGCATCCTTAGGATTGACGCTTCCGTCAGTATGAATATCAAGTGTAAGTTTATCAAAATCAATTTTCTGCCCAACCCGCGTATCCTTAACTTCATAATTAACCTTAACAATTGGACTGAAAGTGGCATCCATTGGAATAAGACCCACCTCATACTCGTCAAGGTTGTGGGAATCTGAAGAAACATACCCACGTCCATGTCCGATTAAAACCTCAATTTTCAGCTTGATTTCTTCCGTGACAGTAGCAATCAGAAGATCCTTGTTAAGAATCTCAATATCGCCATCCTCCTTAAAATCAGCTGCTGTAATTTCTCCCTTTTTCTTCGTTTCCAGAACGAGAAATTTTGGTTCGTCACAGTGCATAACACATATTAATTGTTTCAGGTTAAGAACAATATCCGTAACATCCTCTTTAACCCCTTTAATTGTATCAAACTCATGCAGAACTCCATCAATTTTTACAGCTATTACAGCCGCTCCCTGAATAGAAGAAAGCAGGGTTCGCCGAAGGGCATTTCCAATAGTATACCCAAAGCCTCTCTCGAAGGGCTCAATCTTAAATCTACCGAAAGTCGAAGTTGAAATCGATTCGTCTATTTCAACTTCCTTCGGCATTAAAAGGTTACGCCATTTCATTTAAATATTCCTCCTTGAAGGGCATGCGAGCACACCTTCGTCTGTTCGCAAGCAACTATGCAAAAATCCAACACAAAATTACTTCGAATACAATTCCACAATCAAATTTTCAGAGATAGGTACCGGGATAATATCTCTCGTGGGTTCCTCTACATAGACGCCCTCTTTTTTGCTCACATCGACCGAAATATACGGAACCATCTCTCTACTCCCGGATGTTTTCAGAGATTCATCAATTACTAGCATATTTCTGCTTTTCTTTCTTGGGGCGATCCTGTCACCAACTTTTACCTGATAAGAAGGTATGTTGACTTTCTTCCCGTTCACTTCTATGTGATTGTGAAGCACAAGTTGTCTTGCCATCGCCCGCGATGGAGAAAAGCCCATTCTATAAACAAGATTGTCCAGTCTGGTCTCCAGTAATATTAACAGATTATCTCCTGTAACACCCTTCATGCTGTCAGCTTTCTTGAAATAATTATGAAACTTGCGCTCAAGAAGCTGATAGAGCCGGCGTAACTTTTGCTTTTCTCTAAGTTGGAGTCTATAGTTACTCCTGCGTCTATATCTCATTCGTCCATGCTCTCCGGGAGGATAATTCCTCTTTTCAAGAGCACAACGATCCGAGTAACAACGGTCCCCTTTCAGAAAGAGCTTTGTTCCCTCTCTCCTGCATAGTTTGCATTTGGGGCCAGTATACCTTGCCATTTAACATTACCTCCCTAAACTTCAATCCGTGCATATCTACAAATTACTCATACTTTACTTGAACACTGTTTTCAATCCGATAGATCTAAAGGCAAACTCCTGTTTATTCTCCCGTAAACTAACAAACGGAATACAATATTCTTTTTAGGTTATTACATTCTTCTACGTTTCTTAAGACGTACCCCATTATGAGGAATGGGAGTACAATCTCTAATGCCACTGACATTTAGACCAGCCGCCCTAAGTGAACGAATAGCTGGTTCTCTGCCGGGCCCGGGGCCCTTAACCCAGACTTCCACTTTCTTCATACCCAAACTCACAACTTCACGAGTGACGTCCTGAGCAGTTTGCTGCGCGGCAAAAGGAGTACTTTTCCGGGATCCCTTGAATCCAAGCTTCCCCGGACTAGACCATTTTATAACATTCCCATCAAGATCCGTAATAGTTATTATCGTATTATTAAATGTAGATTTAATATGAGCTATTCCTGCCACATCTACCTTTTTCTTCTTTTTTACCTTCTGTTGCTTCTTGACTTTTTTAGGTTTGGCCAACTGACAACCTCCTTTCTACACTAAATATTGTTTATATCACTAAATAATATTTATTTTTTCTTCGCGCCCGGACGATGCCGGGGACCTTTACGAGTACGAGCATTTGTATGCGTTCTCTGGCCATTAACAGGCAATCCTGCCCTGTGCCTCAGTCCACGATATGCTCCGATATCCATTAATCGCTTAATCCCTCGCGTAACCTCACTTCGCAAAGCGCCCTCGATCTTATATTCATTTTCAATAATGTCCCTGATCTTAACGGTCTGATCCTCTCTGAGGTCTTTCGTTTTTACCTCAAAGGCAACATCAGCTTTTTCAAGAATCTTCTTCGCGCTAGAGACACCAATTCCGTGAATATAAGTTAAAGCAATTACAATATGCTTTCCATCCGGTATATCAACTCCGGCTATACGCGCCACAAATATACTCCTTTCATCTCTCTCTTGCTTTTTTTATCTTTATCCTTGACGCTGCTTATGCTTCGGATCCCTGCAAATAACTCTAAGGACACCTTTACGTCGGATAATCTTACAATTCGAACATATTTTCTTCACTGAACTTCTTACCTTCATTTTTTTCTTCCCTTTTTATTCCGCGTAATTTACCGGCTCCCCGGCAAACAATCAAAGATAATTAATTATCATTTATACCGGTATGTAATTCTGCCTCTGCCCAAGTCATAAGAGCTAAGCTCAAGCGAAACCTTATCCCCCGGCAATATCCTGATAAAATTCATTCTCATCTTTCCTGAAACATGCGCAAGTACTATATGTTTGTTCTCCAATTCAACCCTGAAGATAGCATTCGGCAGAGCTTCCACCACCGTTCCTTCTACCGGGATTGCTTCCTGTTTAACCATTTTTATCTTCTTCCTAGCTCATCTCTAAATTGTGTCGTAACCATCTTTAACGTGTTAATATTTCAGGCCCATTCTTTGTTATAGCGACCGTATCCTCAAAATGGCAGGACAGTTTGCCATCCTTTGTAACAATCGTCCAACCGTCCTCCAAAGTCCTAATTTCTTCTGTTCCTTCGTTAAACATCGGCTCAATAGCGAAAACCATTCCCGCTTTGAGAACTGGCCCTTCTCCCGGATATCCATAATTAGGGATTTGAGGCTCCTCGTGAAGTTCTCTTCCAATCCCATGCCCGCTTAGTTCTCTTACAACACCGTATCCATTCGCTTCAGCATGTTTCTGAATCGCGTATGATATATCTGAAAGATGATTACCGGATCGTGCCTTTTCGAGCCCGCTTTCCAGAGCCTCTTTTGTAATCTTCATTAATTTTTCGGCTTCCCTGCTGATTTTACCAACAGCGAAACTCCGTGTGGAATCTGAATAAAAATAATTTTTAATCACCCCACAGTCAATCCCTATTAGATCACCATCTTCAAGTTCTCTCGAACCGGGAATGCCATGTACAACCTGCTCATTTATTGATGTGCAGAGTGTTGCGGGATACCCATGATATCCCTTAAAGCCAGGTTCAGCGCCATTCGATCTGATATACTCCTCAGCTACCGTGTCCAATGCGGCTGTCGTAATACCCGGTTTTATTAGCTTACCTACCAGCAACAATGTTTCCCGGAGAATCGCGGCGCTCTGTCTCATCAGCTCGACTTCGGAATCTGTTTTCAATTTTATCAACTTAAACCTTCCATTATCTCCGAAGTGATATCATCAATACTACCGCTTCCATCAACTGATATTAACAACCCGTTACTTTTAGCATAAAAATCTATAACCGGAGCTGTCTGCTTTATATATACTTCGAGCCTTCGTTTTACTGTTTCTTCCTTGTCATCATCTCTTGTAAAGAGATTCCCTCCACACTTATCACATTTTTGTTTATTTTTGTCCATCCCAACAACATTGTAAATCGCTCCACAATTGGCGCAAACCCTTCTTCCGGTCAAACGTTTCACAAGAATTTTTGAAGCTACATCAATCAAAATAACTTTATCGAGTTCTATCTCTTTCTCTTTAAGCAGCATTGAAAGAGCTTCGGCCTGCTCTAATGTCCTTGGAAAACCATCAAGAATCCATCCGAAAGCAATAGGTCCACTCAATTTATCGGAAATCATTCCAAGAATAACTTCATCAGGCACAAGCAATCCCTGATTCATAAAATCTTTAGCCTTCTTTCCAAGCTCTGTACCCTTTGCGACCGCATCCCGCAACAAATCGCCAGTGGATAGATGTTGAACTCCTACACTATCCGCTATCTTTACAGCCTGAGTACCTTTCCCGGCTCCAGGAGGCCCTAATATTATAAAATTCTTTACCAACCCATGAACCCTTTCTTTAACTGAGGATTAAACGGCAACATATATACTACCGTCTTCCTCTAAGATGACCCTTCTTCATAAAGCCATCGTAATGCCTCATCAATAAATGCGTTTCTATCTGTTTTAAAGTATCGAGCATAACCCCTACGATAATAAGAAGGCCCGTACCTCCGAAATAGAAAGGCAACCCACCTCTCCTCATGAGAACATCAGGAAGCACCGCGATAAACGCGAGAAAGATCGCTCCTGGTAAAGTTACGCGCGTTAATATTCTGTCAATATAATCACTGGTTCTCTTCCCCGGCCTTATACCCGGTATAAATCCTCCGTATTTCTTCATGTTTTCGGCCATATCCGTTGGGTTAAGAATAATGGCTGTATAAAAATAAGTGAAAAACACAATAATCAACGCGTAAAGCGAAATATAGAGCCACGACCCGGGCGCAAGTATAGCTTGAATCCCCGCTATGATACCGCTCCCCTTGAAGAACATTGCTATTGTACTTGGAAACATCATAATTGACTGGGCAAAAATAATTGGAATTACTCCGGCAGTGTTAACTCTGAGTGGAATGTACTGTGATCTTCCCCCATATACCTTGTTACCAACAATTCGCTTCGCATACTGAACCGGTATCCTTCTCTGTCCCTGAGTAATGAGTATCACAGCGGCAATAACGGCAACCATTATAACTGCAAAGAATACCATCCTGAAAGGAGTTATCTGTCCCAGCTTTATAGCTCTCCAGGTGTTCAGAACGTTGCCTGGATAACGGGCAAGAATACCAACCATAATAATCAGGGATATTCCATTTCCGATACCTCTTTCTGAAATCTGCTCTCCGAGCCACATAATAAAAATAGTTCCAGACGTCATTGTAATAACAGTAATTATTCTAAAAGCAAACG
>DAOWMJ010000055.1 GCA_030643145.1 Candidatus Latescibacterota bacterium
CAGATGCGTTTCAATATTGCGGGAGTTTGCTAGTTGACTGTTTTTACACATTTTGCCGCCGGAGCTTTAATCGGTTATTTTTCACCGGGAGTGGTAAGCGCATCTCTTTTTGGGCTGGCAAGTCACGTAGTGCTAGATGTAATACCTCATTATGATTTTGAAAGTGTAAAATTGGAGATATTTTTGGGAGTTCTAGTTCTGCTGATTTTAGTTGTAACAAGGAGTTGTTCGTTGACTATCTGTCTGGGTGGAGCCTTTGCCGTTCTTCCGGATCTGGAAAATCTCTTATGGAAGATAGGGAAGTTAAGAGAGGATCAGAAAATATTTCCGGGGCATACCGGGATTATTCCTCACGGAAGAAAGACCGGCAGGAAGAGTATTCTGATTCAAGTAGTGTTTGTGATAGCTGTGATCACTTATTTGATATGGAGCGTCGGATGAAGAAAATTGTTGTAATTCTCTGGCTGTTCGCGTTGATTTTTCCCGCTTTGACACATAGCGCGACTATCAGTGTTCTGGATTATGATAATTCCGGGGTAACGGTGGAAGTGATAATCGATACTCTTCTTATAAATCCACCCGACCGGGATGCTGACGGCAAACGAAACGAAATCAGGATTCCTGGATTTGAAGTGGCGAGGTATGAAGGCCAGCCTGTTCTCCCCGTCCACAGATATCTTTTTGAGGTAACTTCCGTAAAGGGAGTCAGTGTGAGCGTTATTGAAAATAACAGGAGGGTTTTGGATGGTGTTGACCCCGTCATTTTCCATAATGCAAAGATTCAAGAGCAGGGTAGAAAAGAGAAACTCTCCGGTTTCGGGAAAAAGGGAAATGTCAATAATTTTGTAACCTTAGCAGGGGTGGGACTTTTCAGGAAGGCGCCAATTGCCCTTGTTGATATTCGCCCTGTAATTTTCGATAAAGATAAAGGGATACTTGTCTATGCTTCCAGGATTGTTTTTCGCCTGACATTTCCTCCGGCGGCGGTTTCATCCGGGAGAGATCACTTCAGCATTCCCCGGGACCGCTTTATTGTAAACGCCGGGCAGGCAAAAAAATGGAGAACGGAGGCACGAGCTATTCAAAAAAACGGGCTATCCTCTTTTGAATTCGATCTTGCCGATACCTGGGTCAAGATTAGAGTTGAGGATCCGGGCATCTACCAGATAACCTACAGTGATTTGTTTAATCGAGGCGTAAATCCAGCAAATATTGACCCATCAAATATCCGGATATTTTCAAACATGGCATATTCAGAATCATCCCGACCCTTTCAGCAGCCTGAAAATATCAATTTAGGCGGTAGTTTCGAGGCGGATTATCAGATGGCTGAACACGCCATACAATTTATCGGTAATCAGTCGGGAAGTTTTGACCCGGGAGAATCTGTGTTATTTTACGGTGTTGGAGTAGAAGGATGGTCAGATTATCTTGACCCTGAAGCGGATAGATGGAAAACATATGATAATATCTATGAAACACGCAATGTTTATTGGATGGCGTGGGGCAGCGCTTTTGCTGGTAATTCAAAGAGAATGGAACCGGACGATGTTACTCCGTCCCTTCATGACCCACCAGATCTGCAATTTGATACCTACGAAAAACGATTGCATATAGAAGAAGACAAAGAATATGCTCCCTACTTTTCTTATGACAGGTGGTGCTGGAGGAATCTGGCTGCTAACATATCCGGTTCATATACCGATTATTTTACTGTTACTGATATAGCTGATACAGATTGCAGAGTACGGACCATAGGGATGGTCCAATCGAGAACATATGCGGTTGATTGTTATCTTAATACGGAAATGATCGGAAGCCTTACTTGGAAAAATACTTCATTGTTTCCTCCTGATACGTTACTTGCTAACGCTTCTTCGCTGGAGAACGGCAGTAACACCTTCAGATACCAGAAAACGGATATTGGATTTGACATGAATATTTACTGGTATGAAATATTCTTTGACCGTTATCTAAAACCTGATTATTTAAGTAAATCTCTTGATTTCTTTGCTCCTGAAACCACCTCAACAGCAAGATTCATACTTAGTGAGTTTCCAGCTGAAAAGGTTTTTCTTTTTGATATTTCTGAATATTATAACCCTGTTATTTTGAATGGAGCGTATCAGAGCGCTGATACGATAATTTTTGACGATGATTTCTCTCCCGATTCAAATCACTATTATGCTGTTTCACAATCGGGTTTAAGAAAAGCGACTATTGAATATATCAGAAGTATCCCCTCATTACGGAATGAGATTTTATCTCCCGTCATGCTAGTTATTTATAATAACCTTTTTAGCCAATCCGCCCAGAACTTTGCGAATTACAGATCAGCCCATTTCCCGGACCCCGGGTCGGGATATGTTAAAAATGTTGATATAGAAGATGTTTATAATAACTTTTCGGGAGGGCTTAAGGATCCAATCGCGATCAGGAATTATTTAAGATTCCTTTACGACAATTACTCGGAAGGTGGAGAACCTGTTATTGAATATGTTTTTCTGATCGGCAAGGGGAATTACGACCCAAAGGATATTATGGGGAGAGGCGAAGATTATATACCCTATTATTTTGAAGTTAGTATGGAGTCTGATGATTTTCTGGTAAAACTTGATGACGGTTTTGATATATTGGTTGATTTGGCAATTGGCAGGTTGCCGGTTCTCGAAATAACTGAGGCAAACGGGTTTGTGGAAAAGTTGATTGGTTATGAAGAAGAAGGTAATCTTGGTTCCTGGAGAGACAAGGTTGTATTCGTGGCTGATGATGAGCATTCGAGTGGTAGTGACACAGACATCGCTCATATAAGGGATACAGAGGAGTTGAGCACTAATTTGTCAATTAGGCAGGATTATCTGGATATCAACGAAATTTATCTTCATGATTACCCAACAGTAAATTCTCTAAAGCCGGGCGCAAAAGCTGATCTTATGGCCGAATGGAATGAGGGGGCTTTGGTAGTGAACTACTTAGGCCATGGTTCCCCTGTGCAGCTTGCCGATGAACTTGTAATGATAAAGGCCGATATATATTCACTTACAAATGGAAATAGATTACCTCTATTCCTCGCTTTTTCATGTTCGGTGGGAGATCTGGATCAAATTTTTACTACAAGCCTGGCCCATGAAGTTGTTTTGGTTGAGGGGAAGGGGGCAATTGCCTCGATAGCGGCGGTTGTTTCCAGTTATGGGAACCCGAATAGAGACCTTGATTCCTATTTGCTGGATAATCTCTTTCCATCTGAAATTGCTTCGGGAACCGAACCTGTAGGAAGGGCCTTTCTTTTTGCTAAAATGACTGAAATTAGTGATGAATGGAACAACAAACGGTATGCGTTAATAGGTGATCCCTCTATGAAATTAATGTTACCGGACTTTAAGGTTGAACATGTGATTGATGCTATTGACACTCTTTATACCGGACGAATGTACAATTTAAGAGGGTCGGTAATGGTGGATAATGAGGTACATTCCGGTTTTAATGGAAGCGTGGATGTAGTTATTCGGGAAGCAAAGAGGGAATACAACGTTCTGGGGGTTGACTATGACCATCATGGCTCTGTTCTGTTCAGGGGAACGGCTGATGTATCTATGGGGGAATTCAGCACTGAGTTTGTCGTTCCTTTGAGATGTCATTTTGGAAACGGGGCAAAAATAAGGAGTTACGTAACTTCCGATTATTACGATGGGGCGGGGTGCTATGACGCGTCTGTTATTATAAAGGGAGATTCCATTATGGAGAATGACGGGCCTCCACAAATTAATATGTATTTTGAAAATAATGCCACCAAGGTTAAGAAGGGTTCGAAATTGCTGGTTGAAATAAAAGATGAGAATGGTATAGCCATAATCGGAATGGATCCTCAAAATTCGATCTTTCTGGAGTTTGATGAAAGTGGTTATCCGATATATGTAACTGATTATTTTGAATACGATTATGGGTCTTTTACAAGCGGAATAGTAGAATATCCTCTTCATTCTGAATTCGAACGCGGAAGTCATCGTGTTGTCGCGAGAGTGTTTGATAATCTGGGGGAGATGTCGAGGGATACTCTCGATTTCGATATTGTGGAAGAAGGTATTTACAGAATAAGTGATATTTTTAATTTCCCCAATCCATTTAGTGAAAACACAAATTTTGTTTTTCAGCTAAGTGGTGGAGCAAAAATTCACCTGAGGGTGTTTACAGTTTCAGGTGTTGAAATATGGGGTAAAGAAAATGTATGTATGGAGGGGTTTAACAGTATTTACTGGGATGGGAAAGACCACTCCGGAAACAGGATTGGTAACGGCACATATTTATACATGCTGGATGCTGAATTTTACGATTCGTTCAACCGCAGTGAGACTGCGGAAGGAAAGGTGATATTAATGCGCTGATTAGCAAGCGAGAGAAGTGCACCCTGGAATAAATCAGCAGTAAAGTTATTACTAAAATACTTGACCATGGAAGGTTTTAATTATTATTTTAAGCACGTATCAGAGAGAGGAAATAAATGATGAGAAAAATTTTTGTTATTGGATTGGTTAGTCTTGTTCTTGCAGTTTCTTTTGCGGCGGATTCCACGGCTCAGGGTATCTCCGGTGCTTACTGTTTAAAGATTCCGCCTGGAGCGAGGGCTAATGGTATGGGGCAGAGCTATGTTGCTTTGACCGATGACGCTTTAAGTTTATGGTGGAATCCGGCTGGTATGTCAATGGTTGAAGGGTCAGCTGTTGATCTTATGCATTCTCAGCTCGTCCCTGGTCTGGCTTCCGATGTCTTCTTTGAATATATAGGCGGGGTTCGTAACATCGGCGGCGGTATTACTATCGGCGCGGCCATACAATATTTGACATATGGAGAATGGGAAGCAACGAATACGAGTGGTGATGTGTTGGGTATCGCGAGTTCATATGAAGTGTCTCCAGTAATAGGCGGATCAGTTAAATTAATGGATAATTTGAGTATAGGTATGAACTTTAAATTTGTCTATATCAGCCTCGCTCCCGCGTGGGCCGCCCCGGAGGGGAAAGAGGGAAAAGGGCATTCCGTGGCTGTGGATCTGGGTGGAATATGGAGAACACCGGAGTTTGATATCCTAGGCCTATTTGATTTTGTAGAGATTCCCTTCTTTGATATTCCCTGGTTTGATGGTATCCCCGGAATTGAACTCCCTGAATATAATGTAAGAAGACTTAGTCTCGCAATGTGTCTGTCTAATTTCGGGCCTTCAGTTACATATGTGGATAGTGATCAGGCGGCGCCCCTTCCGCGTACTGTAAGAGCTGGATTTTCCTATACCCCCTACTTTGACGAACTTGTTGAACTTAGATTTGTGGGAGATATTGAAAGAGAACTTATTATAGTGGATGTTTCCAATATTTATCATGTGGGCTCCGAGTTCGTTTACGCAAATCTTTTCGCGATAAGAGCCGGCTATGTTTATGACGATGATGGCGCTATAAAGGCCCCGACGTATGGGTTGGGTTTTATATTTAACGATCGCATCAGAATAGACTACGCGAGTGTACCTCAAAGTATTGAGCTGGGTCGTGTTCACCGCTGGTCGCTTGGAGTGTCATTTTAATTCCCCTTTAGGAGAGGTGATATCTGATTGAGTAGAATTTTGTGTAAAAAGCTGTTTGCGTTGTTGTTTGTTCTTATTTTCTTTCCCAATTCACTGTTGGGGAACGATCCCGATGGCGTTTCTGTCCCTGTGTTGAAGAAAATTGACTCACAAACTTACATTATCACAAAACGGATTCAGGGTGTGCAGACACCTGAAGTGGGGCGAAGAAGGAAATTTAATTTCGACACTCCCTCGGGAAGGGGTTTTTCAAGAGAACGTCAGCTCCGGCCCCTGCTTGGTTCAGCGGATCCGGTTGAGGGTACATGGCATGTAGCGGTAATACGTATAGGGTTTCTATCAGACAGGGATTACGGACTTTCGAGCATATCAACCGGAGGCGAGTTTCAGCTTCAGCCCGATTCTACAGTTATTATTGATCCTCCTCCTCATAACAGAGCATATTTCAATGCGCATATGGAGGGGTTGAAGAATTACTATAGTTTTCAGTCGTGCGGAAAGGTCGATATCACATGGGAAATATTTCCCGCGGAGGAAAATTCGAGTTACAAACTTAGCGATATCGCGGATTACGGTCCCGGCGAATATGGGGGCTGGACTCTCGAAATGCTGGTTAACTTTCTGCGGAAGGCTGTTGAAGAAGCGGATGCTGATGTGAACTTCGCGGAATTTGACGCTATAGTGCTGGTTCACGCAGGCGCCGGTCTGCAGAGTGATGTCAACAATGACACCCCAAATGACATTCCATCCTTTTTTGCTTCACTTGGGTCAGATGATCGAATTATGGTCGATGGAGGCGCGACAGTGGTTGCCGAGTGTTCAGTGGTTCCGGAAACTGATGTTCAGGATGGTTATAACGGCGGGATTGCCGCGGTTCTGGCCCATGAGTTCGGTCATCAGCTCGGGCTGCCCGATCTTTACAATACACTTACCGGCGGTCCATCGATAGGCGTTTGGGACAATATGGACAGCGGCGGACAGATGAGCGCCTATATTGAGGATGAAGATGGCCAGTGGGATGTAATTACCGGAGCAATTCCAGGGGGATTATGCGCCTGGTCAAGATATTTTCTTGGATGGGCGGATGTCGATACAGTTGAGACATTTAATGATTTAATCTCTTTAAGAGCTGTAGAGAATTGCCCCGCCGAAATAATCAGGGTGGATATTTCCAATGATGAATATTTTCTTATTGAGAATCGTTGTGGTGAAATTAATGGGCTGCCCAGCGGGTTTGTGATAGATAGCCTGACATCTGTAATTATCGGGGTTGGCGATGATCTTGGCCCCGGAGGGTGGGAATTAACCAATGGATACGATATTCTTCTTCCCACAGATTCTGAATATATTTCTACAGACGCGGGTCCCGGACTCTTGATATGGCATATCGATGAAAGATTGATTGCCGAGAGATGGAATGAAAATATTATAAATACCGGTGATGTTTTTGGAGTAAGGCTTATGGAGGCTAATGGATTTTTTGACCTGGGGGATCCGAGTTCATGGTATGGGATTGGTTGGTACGACGACGCATATTATGAAGGAAACAACACACTCTTCTCCGATCCATTTGCCTGGAGTAATCTGAATGTTCCATCTGGAGTGAGGGTGGAGAATGTATCCAAGAGAGACACACTCATGACATTCGGAGCCGGCGCGCGCTCTCTCAGAGCCAGCAGCGCAATAGCCGCAGATACAAAGTTGCCTCACGCGTGTATGGTTTCGCTCGGTGAACCGCTTGGGGCGATCGTTGTTGATATTCTCGGTAGGGGATGGCTGGCGGGTGAGGCGGTTTCCCTCTTTTCGCTTGGTTCTGCTCCAGTCACACCGATCGCTTTTGCGGATAGTTTTTCAAATGGAGAAGATGCCGTAATAATAGCAGATCAGAGCGGAGCGGTTCACGCCTTCTCCACACAGAGCTGGAATGAATTTGCCGGCTGGCCGGTTGTGATGGATGGAATAAGCGCTCATCCAATAGTCCTGGAAAGGGAGGAGGGGGTGTTTATTGCCGTCGCGGATACATCAGGGGATATCTATATATATAATAACTCGGGGGAAGTAAGTTACAGCGTGGAATTGCCCGATGGAGAACGAAATATCGCTAATATAGCAGCTTCCTGCGATCAGAATAGTTATGCAAACGAGCTGATTTACTTAGGTGGGGATAACATTTCCGGATCAGATGCTACCCTGTGGTGGTGGGATTTTGAATTGGACAGCGTCGATTCTTTGTCTCTTTCACTGTCAGTTGGATTTTTGAAGGGTGACGCGGCATTACTTGCCGGTAATATTCTCCCGGATACTGAGGAAATAGAAGTATACATTGCCCAAATGTCGAGGGGACAGATTATGCTCTGTTCCAAGAGAGGTATTGTGTTTCAGAGACAGATAGATAAAAGCATTAAGAGTATACCCGCGCTTGCTGATATTAACGGGGACGCGTTTCTTGATATAATCTACACAGACGGGGACGCCATCTATGTAGCCGGTCCATCCGGCGGTAATCTTATGGGATGGCCCCGTCAGATTAATGATATGCATATAACCGCGCTGAAAGAAAAGATTATATCCTCGGTCTCTGTCGCGGCTGTCTCAAATGAAACCTATGTTATTGCTGTAACCGGGAATGGTTTGCTCTATACCCTCGATCATAGAGGAGAGTTTGCAGACGGCCAATATCCTATCAGGATAGCTACTTCCATTGTTCAGCCTGTTGAATTAACTGCGGGAGATGACAGCGAAGGGCTTATCGCCTATGTTGATATACTTGAAAATGGAGAAGGGGATTACTATTCCAAGAGACCTGAGGAGACCGCTATTGAGTGGCGTGTGGGGCCGTTTACCATAGATGATATTCCGGGTTCCTGGTCGGCTCTCTTTGGAAACCGCCGCAGGACATCCTTTGCTCATCTGCCGGAGAGTTGGGATCACCCCGCTGAAGCCTGGGAGAATATGACGGATAATCTGATTATATATCCGAATCCCTCCAGTGGCAAGAGGGTTGGGTTTCACTTCTTTGCTCCTTCGGGGGCAGAAGCCAGATTGCAGGTTTTTAATATTGTAGGTGAAATTGTTCTGGAAAGAATCAAGGAATGTACAGGAGGAGAAGAACATGAATTCTCCGTCTCGATGTCTGACAAAACGGCAGGGATATATATCGGCAGGATTGTTATTACAGCTGATGGCAAAAGTTCCGATATAGCTAAAAAATTTGCTATAGTTAAATAGCTGCAGGGAGAAAATAAAGTGAGAGGTAAAATAAAAATTCTGCTATTATTTTCAGCGCTGTTACTTGTTTTAAATTCCGCTTCTGAAGTAAATGCGGGTTGTTCCGATTATGCAGGGAGCATTTCCTCCAGGTTGACTCTGAATTATGGAGGTATGAAGAGTAGGGTTGGCGAGGATATTGCCGCAGTTTCTCTTTTTAATTCAGAGGATGGCCCCCTTGATTTTAAGGCACTCAAAAGGGCGGAAACACTCAGGCTTCATGGAGAGCGTTTGGAGAATCCGGCACTTTCCGTGGGAGAAATGATTATGAAAGACTCCTTTTCCGCAGGTACTTTATCCGCGGGGAAGAAAAAAAGAATTGTTGTTTCAATGGTTGCCTCCGCTCTTCTTCCCGGCCTCGGGGAAATGTATCTATATTTTGATTCCGGCTCGAAGGATATGTCAATTCTCGCGCGCGCTATAGGGTTTATTGCCCTTGAGGGCTATCTATGGTACGGATATGATTCGAATCATGATAAAGGTAAGGATTTCAAACGGCAGTACGAGGAGTATGGCGATGCCCACTGGAGTGAGGAGGATTTTCTTAGAGATCATCCGTATTGTGAGGGTGTTGGCGGGTGTATAAGCTGGGAAGAATACAATGAGAGTGCGAAGGAAAACGAATGGTATTTCTTTTATATGGCCAGGGAGGTGGACCGCGAGGAGTACTACGAAAATATGGGAAAGTATGACGCTTTTCTCTATGGCTGGGATGACTGGAACGGCGAGTATGCTCATGATGGTGGAAACCCAAATTACTGGACGCCTCACAGGACACATTTCGTATCTTTAAGGGATGAGAGTAACAAGTATCTTCTAAGGGCCGATCATCATCTTATGGGTTTAATAGCCAGCCGGATAGTCTCGATGGTCCACGCGGGCTGGCTCGCCAACAGAGACGGAAGCGGGCGGGGAAGCTCCGAGGGTTGGTCGTTTGAATTAAAGAATAGCGCTGTACGTTCCAGGTTCAGCTTGAATTATAGGTTTTAGGGGGTGACGGTTTGCGCAGGAATTTGATATTTCTTCTTTTGTTCCTTTTTCCCGTTCAACTGCTCGCGGGTTCGATTACTCTCGGTGGACTGGAAAAGAATATAGATTGTGACAAAAATAACCAGAGGGACGCGGGCTTATTCGATAGTTCAGAGGGTGATTTCCGACTTTCGCCGGATATGAAGCCAGGTTTATTTGATGGTGGTATTTTCTACGGCCCCGCCGCGGGTTATTCCGCTAAGCTTGTAAGAGAGCAGGGTGGGAAGGGTCCGACAAATAAGAACAACTATGGCCGCGTTCAGGACTATTCGCCGGCCGGTGTAATCGCACGAAGCTTCCTGCTTCCCGGGTTGGGAC
>DAOWMJ010000144.1 GCA_030643145.1 Candidatus Latescibacterota bacterium
AAACTAAATAAACTACAGCAGTTTACCGGAAAAGCGGCTCGCGTTTCTGATATAAACTACAGAATTCAGTCCCTCTGATAATTCCATCATCCTTTCGGCATATTTATATTCCTGGCCCCTCTCAGGGATCATTAAACCAAATAGAACAAGGTCCGCGTCCTTACTATTTGATACAATAACTTCGTGCAATGACATTCCATCCTTCCTCACTACTACTTCACTCTCCGCTTTAATCCTCACAGATTGAATCAGCTCCTTGAGGTTATTCTCAATCGCTATCCTTTCCCGATCATCATTCACAATGGAACGCACAACTATCCTGGCTTTTTCCCATCTGGGATTCATCTTGAGAAGATGGGCCAGCAAAAACATTAAATCTCCGTTATTTTCGAGTCCACCCCACCACAGATCTATACGTCCCTTGTAATTTCTTCCCTTCAAGGGGGCCAAACGAGCTATTATGGTACATATTTCAATATTTGAGATGGTTCTCATTATCTTAAGCTGGGAGACAAGCTTCTCTGTCCTTTTAGGCCAACCAAACATTACTGTGTTAGCGCCCATGGTACCAACCCCGTTCGCCTGCGCGATATTTATCACACCCGTTATAAAATCAGGAGCTACATTGACTTCGCTGAAAGCAATTATATTGTTGTCATCGAGCACTCTATCCATGCTTGCTTTAATCTGCCCGATTTCAATTTTATCCCTACTTAGCATCCCTTCGATAACCTGGCAAGCTGTAATAATACCCCTGTTTTGATTAAAGCAAGCCGCCAGATAAACAAGATCCAACTCGGTTGATATACTATCGGTAAACACTATTATGTGCGGACGCCAGTTTCGCGGCTCTATCTTATGCTTCTTAAGTCTTACCAGAGAGAAACGCGCCAACGACATCCACATACCCGCCCTCACATCTCCCCATCTTTTTCTAAGCGCTCTATTTCTCAGAACCAGGTAAATACCCAATTCGACCGCCATGGCCACAACACACGCGACCGGATTAAGCAGGAACATCACAAACAACGCTCCCATAGCGCCTATCATGGAAATATGCCAGGGAACATTTATGGTGGGACGATATGAAGGATCTCCCACCATCTTTTCCATGGCGGCGCTTAGATTAATTATCACATAGAGAGTAAGAAATAAGATCGTAACAAACTGGGCGACAGCGTTTAGATCACCGAGAGAAACAGCTATAATGGCTAACGCCCCGGTTACCCATGTAGCAATCGTGGGCTGGCCGCTTTTTGATAGACGGGATAAAAATTTTGGCGCTAACCCATCTTCCGATAGCGCCTGTAAAACCCTAGGACCGGCCAGGACACTCCCGAAGGCGGAGGACAATATAGCGCCCCACATACCCGCGAAAACCAACACAGGGCCTAAAAGTGCGGTTTGTGTCCAACTATCTATTCCCCGTTCAGACAGCATTTCAAATCCAACTGAATTGGTTACCGAAAACACGATGGGAATAGATATGTAGACCACCACCCCGGTGAGAACGGCCAGAATTGTTCCCCGGGGAATGCTGCGGCTTGAATCTTTTAAATCTCCACTCATTCCAATCCCCGCTGTAAATCCCGTAACAGCGGGAAAGAATACGGCAAAAACATACCAGAATCCCTCCGGCGCGCTCCTGTAGGTCGTAGTCATTTCGGGAGATCTTAATCCTGTAGAAAACGCTCCGATAACCAGGGCAATTATTGACAGACCAACGGCAATCATAATTGGAATCTGAAGCCTCAAAGCGAGAGAAGCGCTTTTGCCGGACAGCACGGTTATAATAACAATTATTACCACGGCAATAAATTGAATCATATGGGGTGGTATAACTCCCATACTCTGAGGCCACAATACGGCGAAACTCTCCGCCAGCCCAAAACTGTAGAAGGTGATACTCAATGTTCGACAAAGATATAAAGGCATCCCTATCGCTCCTCCCAGCTCCAGCCCCAGGCTGTGGGCTATTATATAGTATTCTCCCCCCACACCTATACGCATATTTGTAGCTATAGCCGAAGCGCTCATCCCGGTTATGAATGTAATCATACTGGAGATAACAACAATAAATATCATCAACGGCAATCCCAGGTTTCCCAGAGCCCACCCCAATCTCAAATACATAACCAGACCCAGGATTGTTAGAACACTCGGGACATATACACCCATAAAAGTTCCGAACTTCGGAGAGGCGTTTTTGCGCGTTTGGTTCATGCAATCTTCACTTTCTATAATCTATCAATTCGAATATTTGTTCACATTATATTAATCGAAGCCCATCGTCATGTAAAGCGTTAGCAATCCGCCTTTATTAGGTGGATAGATTAAATTAAGGGCTCAGATAAAGCGGGGCGCCGGGCCCGGTAGGAAGACCGAGTAACATCCAGATTCCCAGAAGTATCAACCAGAAGATAGAAAATATTACCGAGTACGGTAACATGGTGGCAATGATAGTGCCTATGCCGTAACGCTCGTCGTACTTCTGCGCGAACGCGACAATTAGGGCGAAATAACTCATCATAGGGGTTATAATATTGGTTACCGAGTCTCCTATTCTGAACGCCGCCTGTGTTATACCCGGGTGATAACCGACCAGCATGAACATGGGTACAAAGATAGGCGCCATTATGGCCCATTTTGCCGAAGCGCTTCCCATAAAGAAATTAATAAAGGCTGAGAGGATCACAAAAGAAATTAAAAGCGAGATCCCCGTAAATCCAATCGATTTTAGTAGTTCGGCTCCCTTAATGGCCAGCAATACACCTATATTGCTATTCTTAAAGTAATAGACAAACTGACCGGCGAAGAATACCAGAATGATATATCCGGCTAACCCCTTCATAGATTTGGTCATTTTCTTTATTACATCTTTATCATTTTTAATGGTTCCCACCGCTATACCGTAGGCAAGCCCCGGAACAAAGAAAAACACCAGTACGGCGGTAATCAATCCATCCATAAAAGGGGAGTGAAGCAGAGAACCGGTTTCTGGATTTCTCAATATACCATTTTCCGGCAGAGTCGCGAGGAGAAGAGCGGCAACAACAGCCGCGCAGGCGATTCCCGCCCATATCAACCCCTTCTTTTCATAGGAGGTGACACTCTCCAGTTCTTCCACATCTCCATCGTATTTTCCTAATCTGGGTTCCACAAAACGTTCGGTAACCCATGTCCCTAAAATAACCACCATGAATGCAGAAACCAGCATGAAGTAGAAATTAACAGCCGGATTGATCTGCATCTCAGGAACTATGAGCTGTGCCGCCCCCTGGCTCAACCCCGCCAGAATGGGATCGACCGAGCCAATAAGAAAATTGGCTCCGAATCCTCCGGATACACCGCAGAAGGCAGCCGCAAGACCGGCGATCGGGTGACGCTTGAAAGCCGCGAAAACCATAGCCCCCAGTGGAATCAACACAACGTATCCCACGCTGGACGCCAGGTGAGACAACACCCCCGCTGTCACTACCGCCGCCGTAACCAGTCTCCTGGGCGCCGCGAGAACCAGGTGTCGAAGCAGAGTCGCTATCAAACCGGAACCTTCTGCGACTCCGATTCCGATCATTGCTACCATCACTATTCCAAGGGGAGGAAAGTAAACGAAATTATCGGTAGTGTTCACGAACATAAACCGAAGGCCGTCCGCGTTGAGCATACTGATCGCCTTAATTATTTTTCCAGTACCCGGGTGTATGGCGGTAATGCCCAACCTGTAAATCAGATCGGAAACTATTACCACAATAATCGCGGAAATAGCGAACAGGGTGGCGGGATGGGGCAGGCGGTTGCCTGTTTTCTCTATCCGGTCCAGTATCCGTAATAACCTGGGTCTATCTTTACCATTACTGCTGATAGCTTTCGCGGTTTCATTCATAAGATTAACTCCGTTTATGAGCCAAAGGATTTTATGAAAACTAATATTTTACCCCCCCGGCTTCAAGTCTTTATTGTAATTGAATTTTTCGATTTGATAAAAAACTTTGGATTGCGCAGCAAAAAATGGCAAAATAGCAAATAATTAATTTGTCTCAACGTTGATATGACTTCAGCTGTCAACAAATAATTTATATTTTTCTTTTTTACATGTACAGATCCTTTCAGATTTTGTAGCTTGGGAAGAGGTAGAGCCAATAATAACGACGGTTGATCCCGCTGATATTCGTGGGTTGGTTACCACCTTACTTTTTTCCGTCAGGCGCCTTCCTCACTCTGAGAACGAGGATTTATTGAGACCTCTCAACGTTGTCGAGGGTTACGCCAAACCGGGGCTGTACCTCAACCCGAAGCTATCTTTAAAAAACTATGTTACCATATATTTAACCTGTCTGTTTTACTTCATGAGCAATAGCCCACATGAAGGCTGCAACTTCTCGAGCGATTGCTGTGACAACTTTGTTCTTATTCTTCCCTCTGGCAACGAGTCTTCTGTACCGTTTGCATAGTCGCAGTTGTGCCTTCCATGCGATGTTCTGGATTGAAAGAGGGAGACTTTCAAGGCGAGCCCGAATGGCAGGAGAGACTTTTGCCGGATGTCGGTAGGCCCATGCGCCTTCGATTAACACTCGGCGCACGTGGCTATTGCCCGTCTTAGTGATACTGCCGAGGCGTCGTTTACTGCCGCTGGTGTGTTCACTGGGAATTAGCCCGAGAAATGCCATCAGTTGCCGGGGATTGTCAAAGCGTGTAATATCACCTAATTCAGCGGCAACAGTGAGGGCAACAATAAATTTGACGCCACGGAGCGCCTGATAAGCCTCCACAAAAGGGTAAAGTCGCCAGTTCTCGGCGATTTCATGAAGCTCAACCATAATATGATCGAGACGTTCTGTGTGTTGAGAAATTGCTTGGATGTATTCCTGGAATACAGTCTTTTGAGCTTGTGTTGGACAAGTGATCTTAGAAAGCCAGCGCAGATGGGCTTTGCCCCAGTTCGCTGTACCATCGTAACGGATATCAAGACGCAGGAGAAAAGATTTAAGACGAGCCTTGGCAGCCTTTAGATCATGAATTGCATCTTCTCGCGCACGAGATAGATCCCGTATCGCTTCGTCTTCAGATCGTGGAACATAGACAGAAGTTAAATCACCCGAACGCATAAGGCGCGCCAGTTGAATAGCATCGCGATGATCGGTTTTGATACGGTCTCCAGATTTACGTGGTATCAGCGATGGAGCAACCACGTAACATTGATAGCCCTTCTTGGTTAGATATCGGTAGAGACTGTACCCGCAGGGTCCAGCTTCATAGACAAAAATAAGTTCCCTTGCCTTAGATTGCATCCTACGGACAAGCTTGTCTATATCGGAGTTGCGGGTTCCGATTCGACCAACAAATATTACCTCGGCGGTGCGTTCATCGGGCGCATAGGCAACGGAAATGGAATCTTTATGACTATCCATGCCGATGAAAAGTGTGTTATACTGTTCCATGGTTGACCTCCGTGTTAGGGCGAATGGTTTATGCCATAATGAGGCACTGGTTTCTTAGAGATTAACCCTCGATAAAGCGGGGGTCAGCCTTTTTCCTGCTGAAGTCATTATGTCTGAGACAAA
>DAOWMJ010000190.1 GCA_030643145.1 Candidatus Latescibacterota bacterium
GTTCTGAAATATCCCCACGACACTGGTAATAATAAATGCCGCGCCGATGATAGTCCATCCGGTAATGTTTTCCCTGAGGATCAGCCAGCCGAGAAAGACCGCGATCATCGGATTGACATAAGCGTAGGTCATGACGACTTGGTAGGGGAGAAGCCTCAGAGTCGTCAGGTATGAAGTAAAGCATATCACCGAACCGAACAGCACGAGGTATCCCCAGGCCATCCACGCTTCGCCTGTAGGAGCGGGCAGCGGCTCGCGCCGTAGCAAAACGATAAACAAAAGACCGATCCCTCCAAACAATTGTTGCCAGCCGGACATAGCCCGGTCGCTGAGATCAAGTTTTTGCCTCTGAAGCCAGATAGAACCGGCGGCCCAGAACAGGGGCGCAAAGAGCAGTGCAATGATGGCCAGTACGTCCGCAGTAGTTCCCTCTCTCAGAACCGGTCATGAGAGGACACCGACTCCGAGGAATCCAAGGAGGACCGAACCCACCATCCACCAGCCTGGGAAACGCCTGTCGACCACACATACCATACATTCGGCCCAAACCGGCATCGCTGCTACGAGTAGCGCCGCAAGCCCGGATGAAACCCGCGTTTCACTCCAGTTTACAAGGCCGTTTCCCCCGACCCAGAGTAACACGCCAGTACCTGCGAGCAGTCCCATCTCTGCGAGTGAAAGCCGGATCCGTTCGCGGCGGATTTTTGCCCATATCAGCAGTATCGCAGATGCTGCCGTGACACGGACAAAGGCCATAGTAAAAGGAGGGAGTCCCGAACCTTCCCGCACAGCTATTCTTATCGCAAGGTAGGTGGATCCCCAGACCAGATATACTACTGACAAATGGGCCAGCCCCGTCCGGTCGAGTCTCTTTCTGTCGATCATTCCAATTTTCCGTTTTCCTTGATTTCAGCAAACGGACATATATAACAGTACATGAACGGCCGCTTACAAGAGCTCCCAAAGCACCGGGACACTGGAGGAGCATTAATGTAAAAAAGATTGCAAGAACAAATGTTTGAACTGATAAAAGTCTATAGTTACTTGGCTTTTTTCTCTTTTCTTTTTTCTTTCAGCGTTTTGGCCGGTTTTTTCTTTGTCTCTTTTTTGACACTTCTTTCTTTAGTCATGATTTCACCTCCTAATTTTTCATCAACAAGGAGTACCCGATTTCTGAATAGACTATATGATTATATTACAATTACCCATATTTCATCAAATATATATTTTTAGGTGTGTGAGGGACAGGCGAATCGTACATGGTTAAACGCATTGAGGTTCAACTCGAGCCCGGGTTTTCCGGAGGTATTTTGGAGTGGCGGGTGGATTGAGCTGAATGACAGAAAAACAAAGAAGTTTCTTTAAACAAAGTGGGGGGCACCTTGTCTATTCCTATTCCCACGCCGCGCCGTGGGCGTGTTTGACAATAACCATTGCCGGTACTACTTCTTTTCCTGCTCCACTGCCCCGTCCTTGATCTTCAGCAGTTCTGCGATCACTTTTACCTTATCGACGATCCTGATGAACTCCGACCTGTATTCAAAACGGTCATCACCTTTGGCCCCTCTAGCAAGATCCATTACAGTATCAAGGTTGGAATCTCCCCGATACTCCGATTTTCTCAATACCATACCAAACATTGCTACAGCGGCGGAAAACCTGAAAGCGTCGGAGGAGTTTTTCAATGAAACGGGATCGTCTTTTAGGACCCTGCTGATCAATTTGCTCTTTTCACCTTTCGGTTCCTTGTAGCGAATATTGATGGTCAACAGTTCTTTCGATCTTTTCGCCTTTTTGTTGATCACTACATCCTGGTATCTCAATCGATCATCCGTTGCCTTACCCCCTTTGGGAGCAGGAACGAGCTCGTACAGGGCAGTAACAGTATGTCCCGCGCCTATCTCTCCGGCATCTTTTGTATCATCCTTAAAATCCTCTGTCTCGAGAAGCCTGTTCTCATATCCTACTAACCTGTACTCGGCGACCCTGGCAGGATTGAATTCGACCTGGATCTTTACATCTTTTGCTATCGTATACAGCGTCGCTGTAACATCGTTCACCAAGACCTTCTTCGCTTCCATGATATTGTCGATGTAGGCATGGTTACCGTTTCCCTTGTCGGCAAGCTGTTCGAGCCTGTGATCCTTGTAATTCCCCATCCCGAATCCGAGTACGGTGAGAAAGATCCCGTCATCGCGTTTTTCCTCGATATACTCGATAAGTTCCGATGTACTCGATATCCCGACGTTGAAATCCCCGTCGGTGGCAAGAATGATCCTGTTATTGCCGTCTTTGATGAAATTCTCTTTCGCTATATCATACGCCAGCCTTATCCCTTCTCCGCCGGCGGTCGATCCTCCAGCGCGCAGCTTGTCGATAGATTCAATTATCTTTTCTTTTTTTGAACATCTCGTTGAAGGAAGGATCAATCCTGCATGGCCTGCATATACGACTATCGCGACATGATCATCTTCTCCGAGTTGATTGACAAGAAGCCTGAAAGCATCCTTCAACAGCGGAAGTTTGTACGGTCGATTCATCGACCCCGATACATCGAGAAGAAAAACAAGATTGCTCGGCCTGCGGCTTTTTTCATCAAGCTGTTCTCCCTGCAATCCTATATGTACAAGCTTGTGATCGGTGTTCCAAGGACATTCGGAAAGTTCCAGATTGATCGAAAACGGTACATCTTTATCAGGTTTCTCATAATCGTAATCGAAGTAATTGATAAGTTCCTCTATCCTTATAGCATCTTTATAAGGATACTGATTATTATTGATAAACCTTCTCATATTAGCGTATGAGGCGACATCTACATCGATAGAAAAGGTCGAAAGAGGATTGGCGATCACACCAAGAAACCTGTTATCGTTTATATGCTCGTATTCTTCGGTATTATGAGATACAGGCGGAAAAGGCCGGCGGATTTTTCCGCCGCGGACATGAAGTTCGCCACTTATACCCCTACCCCTGAGCTTTACATTGCTGCTCTTCACATCAATCTGCTTCCTTCCCGCCTCAACAACAATTTCCTGAGTCTTGTCGACGATCTCTTCGCGCATCCTGAATTCGATCCTCGTTGTCTTACCTGCAAAAACCTCTATTGCGCTTTTCTTCTCTATCTTATAACCCATCATCATGACCTTGACAGTATATGTACCGACGGGAATCCCGCTGATCAGAAAGGAACCGTCTGCCATTGTAAAGTTTCCCATCGTCGTTCCTTCCAATACCACATTCGCATAGTGCAGCGGCACGCCGGTTGTATCGACGACCACAACTCCTCTGATCTCTCCGGTCGGGCTGATAGTATCATTCTGAAAAACGGGAAGTACGCTGTTCCCTCCGGTCGGTAACAAGAGTGCTATAATAACTAAAAGAACTATGCTGGCGATCATCGGAGAAAAAGATGAACATTTCATAACTGCTCCTTTCGGTTCGTGTGATACAACTCCCGGTAGAGTATCATCCCTGCCATTTTGCAACTCAGATGTTAGACCGGAAAAGTCCGCCAGGGATTCCCTGCTTTTCAAATATTTTTCACCTTCATGATATATGACCGTCTGAAACGATATCGTGACAACAAGTTAGGAAATGACGAATTAATTACTTTCTGGTAATAAGCCCGGTTCTGAGAAGCTGGTCGATGTACGGTGGGATCTGGAGGAGTAACCAGCCCCTCTATATTAAATCTAACTATCCAGGGCCATTTTGTCAAACAAGCAGATGCGACAATCGACCCTTTCAGTCAACCTGTCCCTCGCTAATATTAAAATGGTACATCAGTGTCAAAAGCACATCGTCGATTTATATGTTCAATTTACTCGATGTTGCTCTTTAAAGGGAAAATCGTCTTAGGGGAGATAAATTTTTCCGACCCAGCGTTCTGCGATTCCGTTTTGCCAAGGTTACAGTTTGCGATTACCAAACTACATTCTGGATACAGGATTCCGCTTACAGTTCTATCACGAAATAATTATTCGTGATAAAATTTGTCTCAGACATAATGACTTCAGCAGGAAAAAGGCTGACCCCCGCTTTATCGAGGGTTAATCTCTAAGAAACCAGTGCCTCATTATGGCATAAACCATTCGCCCTAACACGGAGGTCAACCATGGAACAGTATAACACA
>DAOWMJ010000101.1 GCA_030643145.1 Candidatus Latescibacterota bacterium
GGGCTTAAACTTTATAATGAGTTAGACCCGGGCAAACCTATTCTTAAGGAAACTGTAGATTTCAATCTTGGAGCGGAGCTTACACTTCCATTCTATCCCGCCAAAGTGCGCGCGGGATATTCTTTTGCTCCTTCGAGATTTGCCGGGTTGGAAGAAATCACCTATATCGCGGGTATTAATGAACAACTTACCGCAGAATGGTCTCCATTTGATGTTATTAAAAACCGTGAATTTTATTCCTTCGGTATAGGGGGACTTATCGACCAGGTCCTTAAGATCGATCTTAATGTCTCTATCGGAAGTTTCGAGAGAGAAACAGAGTATTTGAGTGAGAGAATCGAAATTACCGAGGTTTCATTTTCAACATCTTATAGATTTTAAAAATCTACTTGTCGTGTACCTAGTCTATCTTCCGTTTGATACCCTTGAGGAGCGAAAGATAGACATTATCCAGTTTTGAGAGCATCTCATCAGATAACCCGCCCCCCATCTCCATAATCCTGTTGTAATACTCTTCAATATACCGGCATAGGAAAACATTCTGATTTTTTATCTGATCTTCTATTAACTGCAGCGCTTCTTCTTTATGCTTCTTGAATTCTTCTTCTTCATCCAGCTCTTCAATATTATGGAAATATTTGTTTAGAATCTGAAGCCAGTAGTTATCGTGCCGGCCGCCGTTGTCAAAAACGCACCCCGTCTCACCGATAAGAAAGCAATACCCATATACAAAATAAGAGCATTTAATGTCCCCGGCGAGGAAAAACCGGCGGTGACAATCAATATTTATCTCATCGAGATTGCAGGGCAGTTGACATTCATCACAAAAGGCCTCAGCGTCTCCACCAAAAACGAAGGGGAAATTCATGTTCTTTTTTGCCAATTGTTTACCTCTTATTCTTCCCCGGAAATAACCGTAAGCGCTTCTTTCGCGGCCATCTGCTCCGCGTCCTTTTTATTCTTGCCTCTTCCTTTACCAAGAGTTTCTCCTTCGATATTCACTTCGATAAAAAATATTTTATCATGTTCGGGGCCCCTGGTCGATTTTACGCTGTATTCAGGATACCTCCCGTATTTGCGTTGTACCCATTCCTGAAGCTCGCTCTTGTAATTTATATGATCTCTATGCTGGATATCCTCATTTAAAGTGCCAAGGATAAAGTTTATGGTAAAATCCCTCGCAACTTTAAAACCTCCATCAATATACAAAGCGCCGATAATTGCTTCCAGAACATCCGCTTGTATGGAATCCTGGCCGTGAACTCCATCCCTATACGCGTTATCACTGAGAATTATATGTTCTTTCAGTCTCAGCTGTTCCGCTTTCTTTGCCAGAACACTTTTACTTACTAGAAGTGATTTTTTCTTGGTAAGTTCTCCTTCATTCTCGTTGGGAAATTCGCTAATAAGATACCCGGCTGTAGCAAGTCCCAAAACAGCATCTCCCAGAAATTCAAGCCGCTCATAGGTTGTAATTTTCCTGTCAGCCGGAAGTGCCCCAAGAACGGAACTGTGTGTTAAGGCTTCAACCAGATTCTCCTTGCCGCGAAAATTATAGCCTAATTTTTTTTCAAGAATAGCAAGATTGCAACCTCCATCATCAACAGAAGTCTTAAAAAACCCTTTAAAACGACTTAGGAAATTGCCCATAAGAAATCATCATCTCAGTTATCAAAACTTTTCAAAACTAGACTTACATTGTGCCCGCCAAAACCGAATGAATTGCTCATTACATAACGGAGATTCTTCTCGCGGGCTTCCAGCACATGGTTCAGAAGACAATCATCATCAACATTTTCAAGATTGGCAGTTGGCGGCATAACATTATTCATCAAAGCCATTGTGGATATAATAAATTCCACTCCCGCGGCACCTCCAAGAAGATGTCCAGTAGACGATTTTGTTGAACTTACATGAACGCCGCTATCTTTTCCGAAAAGAGATAGTATAGCTTGCGCTTCTGCTTTGTCGTTATACTGCGTGGATGTCCCGTGTGCATTTATATAATCAATATCTTCAGGGGCGAGGCCCGCATCCTTCAACGCCATTCGCATCGAGGCGATAGCTCCCTCCCCATTTGGAGACGGAGAAGTTATGTGATAGGCATCGCCTGTCATACCAACTCCAATCATTTCAGCGTATATCTTCGCGCCTCTGACTTTCGCGTGTTCAAGTTCCTCGAGAAGAATAATACCCGCGCCCTCGGCCATAACAAAGCCATCACGATCAACGTCAAAGGGCCGGCTTGATCTCTTTGGATCATCATTTCGAGTCGAAAGTGCCTTCATAGAACAAAAACCACCGAGGGCCATAGGAGAAATCGTAGCCTCTGCCCCGCCCGTGACAGCAGCCTTCGCGTAACCGCTTCTTATTGCCATCCATGAAGTCGCAATAGCGTGTCCGCCTGAGGCGCAAGCAGATACTGTAGCGTAGTTCGGTCCCTTAAATCCATATCGGATAGAAACCAAACCGGAAGCCATATCAGAAATCATCATCGGTATAAAGAAAGGACTGATCCTTGAGGGACCTCCCTTAATATATCTTCCATGCTGCTTTTCGAAAGTTCTGATTCCACCTATACCGGATCCGATTATCACAGCAAAATCGTCACCGTTGACCTTGTCAGTATCCACGCCCTGAACAGTTTCCACTGAAGCAGCCACGGCCAGTTGCGAAGAACGATCCATTCGTTTCGCATCCTTCTTGCCAATATAATCGTTAGGATCGAAATCCTTGACCTCTCCACCTATCTGTGAGCTGTAATCACTCGGGTCAAAGGCCTTGATTCTATCTATTCCAGGCCTGCCGGCGATGATATTTTCCCAGTTTTCCTCTACCGTTTTTCCACATGGACTAATAATCCCCATGCCGGTAACAACTATTCTCCTGCTGGCGGACATATTTCCCCCTGTACTATCTATTTGAATCCCTTTTCAAAAGGGCTCAAAAAACTTGCGAAGCTTTACTTCAACACCCCCAAAAAGGGGCGAGCACTTAGTGCCGTCGGCGCCCGAAATCCTTAGCTGTCCTGGTTGTCGGGCGAAACCCCGCGCATACTATTCCTGAACATTGCTTTTTACATATTCAATTGCTTCGCCGACTTTTGTTATTTTTTCGGCTTCCTCGTCTGGAATCTCCATACTAAATTCTTCTTCAAGCGCCATGACGAGTTCTACGGTATCAAGTGAATCAGCCCCGAGGTCATCAATAAAAGAAGCGTTTTCAATGATTTGATCCTGATTAACTGAAAGCTGTTCTTCAATAACCTTTTTTACTCTGTCTTCAAGTGACATCTACTGTTTACCTCCTGTTTTTGAGTAACTAACTCATAACCATTCCACCATCACAGTTAATAACCTGCCCTGTGATATAACTTCCCAGCCCGGAGATGAGGAACAGCACAATCCCCGCAACATCCCTTCCAAGTCCAAATCTTCCAAGTGGTATCTGATTAAGCATGCTCTCCCTGAGATTATCGGAAAGCTTCGCTGTCATCGCTGTTTCAATAAACCCTGGAGCAATCGCGTTCGCTGTGATCCCGCGTGGTGCCAATTCCCTTGCCACAGATTTCGTAAACCCGATAACTCCCGCCTTGCTCGCGGCATAATTACACTGCCCCGCGTTTCCAATAAGGCCGATAACCGAGGCAATATTCACAACGCGCCCAAACCTTTTTTTAAGCATATGCTTCGTGACCGCTTTTGTAAAATTATATGTGCCGGTCAAATTTACCTCTATAACACTTTCCCATTGATCATCCTTCATGCGAAGAAGGAGATTATCCCGGGTAATCCCGGCGTTGTTTATCAAGAAATGAACCTGCTCACGCCAATCGAGAACTCTCGACACACATTCGGCAACGTTCGCCGAGTCTGCAATGTCGCATTGCAGCGCCAGTCCCTCAGCTCCCGTCTTTTCAACCAGAGAAACCGTTTTGGCTGCTCCCTCGGGGTTAACATCAACAACAGCTATATCAACACCGGATTCCGCGAGAGAAAGAGCTATATCTCTTCCTATACCCTGGCCTGCTCCCGTAACAATCGCTACCTTTCCTTTAACATCAATCATAATATTTTTCCCCATTTAAAAAAGACTTCTATAAATCTTAACCCTGTTTATCAAAAAATGCGTCATTAATAAAGAAATATTTTATACAAAATCAGCTTTCGAGGCAACAATCTTTTTGATTTCTTCAGCCGTTCCAGCTCTTGTGACGATCCGGTGACGGTCAATCCTCTTCATCAGGCCTGTAAGCACCTTACCTGGTCCAGCTTCAAAAATCTCCCCATCCCACCTCTTCAGAAGTAAATCGATTGAATCAGACCAGAGAACCGGATTTGTCAACTGTCTGGAGAGCGCATCTATAATATCCTCTTTGTTTCTCACAATGCCGGCATCAGCATTGCATATAACATCAATTCCAGTATCCTTGATTTTAAAACCCTTTATATATGAGACAAGTTCATCTTCAGCAGAAGAAACGAGAGGGGAATGAAACGCTCCACTCACATTCAGCTGAATTACCTTCTTCGCTCCTTGATTCTTCGCCATCTCCATCGCCCTTTGCACGGCATCAATATTTCCCGATATAACTATCTGTCCCGGACAATTAATATTAGCCAGTACAACTATAGAGTTGTCCCGCGAAGAATTGTCGCAAAGATCCCTTACATCCGACCTTTCCATACCGATTATGGCGGCCATTGTGCCGGGTTGACTCAACCCCGCATTATACATCAATTCCCCACGCTTCCTCACTATCCTGAGTGCATCCATAGCTTCAACCGCCCCGGCGGCCACAAGAGCGGAATACTCTCCAAGACTGTGTCCAGCGGTAATTTTTACTTCAATTCCAGCCTCTTCCTTAAGAATCTTCCATGCAGCTATACTATGAAGCAAAATCGCCGGCTGAGCGTTTCTTGTTTCAGTAAGTATATCTTTGTCCCCTTCAAAGCAAATATCAGAAAGGGCAAATCCCAGGGTTTCATCCCCTTCTTCAAATAATCTCGCGGCAACCCGAAATTGCCGTACAAGATCATTACCCATCCCCACAAATTGAGAACCCTGCCCCGGAAATAGTATTGCTGCTTTCATTTTCTACAGCTCCTTTAATCCTTGAAATACGAATTATTTCCTGAATAAAATTGATCCCCAGGTCAACCCGCCTCCAAAAGCTACAAGAAGTACGAGATTACCTTTCTTTATAATGTTTGATTCTTCAAGCTCTCCTAATGCTATCGGGATACTCGCGGTTGAAGTATTACCCATCCTGTCAATATTAATTACAACCTGTTCTTTTTTCAGCTTCAATCTTTTTCTAACCCCTTGGATTATCCTTATATTTGCCTGGTGGGGTATCAGAAAATCTACATCCTCGGGACCAAGCCCCACACTGCCCAGTGCTTCCCTTGCCGCTTGGACCATAGCCTTTACGGCATATTTAAATAACTCGCTGCCTTTCATATGAATATACTGTTCACCCTTCTTAATGCTCTCTTCAGTAAGGGGGTTTCTGGAGCCGCCGCCCGGCAGATAGAGTAAATCGGTATATTCCCCATCAGTTTTAATAAATGTAGAGAGGATACCTTCTTGAGGCGAGCATGATTCTATAACTGCAGCCCCGGCTCCATCACCAAAAAGGACACAGGTTGCTCTATCCGTATAATCAGTAATACGGGAGAGAAGTTCCACCCCAACAACAAGAATTTTCTCAGCTTTACCTGACGAAATCATTGAATCAGCAATTGATACTCCGAAAATAAACCCGGAACACGCCGCTGTTAAATCATAAGCGGCGGCCTTTTTCGCCCCAAGCATATTCTGCAGCAAACAGGCGGTAGCGGGAAATAACATATCAGAAGTAGCGGTGCCAACAATTATTTGATCAAGTTCCTCCGCCTTCACTCCAGACTTTTCTAACGCCTTAAGAGACGCTTCATACGCGAGGTCGCTCGCCGCCTGATCATCACTTGATATATGTCTTTCACGAATACCGCTTCTTTCCACAATCCACTTATCAGAAGTGTCAACAATCTTTTCAAGATCCGCATTTGTAAGTATCTTTTCGGGAACATAATACCCTACACCTGTAATCTTTGCTCCTTTTAACTGTCGCTCACAACTCACGCGGCACCCTCCTTCATTCGCGCAATAATCTTTTCGTTGATTTTATCCCGTACAAACTTGTCTATACCGATTATTCCATTTTTGATCGCCCTTGACGAACTGCTTCCATGCCCGATAAAAACCGCTCCATTAACTCCTAAAAGAGGTACTGCTCCATACTCAGCGTAATCCAGTTTTCTCTTAAGACTCTTGAAAGCAGGCTTCATAAGAAACCCGCTGATTCTAGGCAAAAATTTCTTCCCCATTTCCTCTTTCAAAAAAGCGCTTAAATATGAAGTAATACTCTCGGAAAATTTCAGAATCACATTGCCGACAAATCCGTCGGTAACAACAACATCGACGGAGCCTTCAAATATATCGGTTCCTTCCACATTACCGACAAAATTCAAGTTACTGTTCTTTAAAAGTCCATATGTTTCTCTGATAAGCTCATTCCCCTTTGACTTTTCTTCCCCTATATTAAGCAGTCCAATTTTTGGATTTTCTGTTCCCAGAAAGGCTTCCGCGTATATTGATCCCATATAAGCAAACTGCTCAAGATGGTGAGGATAACAGTCTGAATTGGCTCCGCTGTCCAGCAACACAGTACCTTTCCCTTTTGTCGGCATAAGAATGGCAATTGCAGGACGGTTTATTCCATGGAGCCTCCCAAGTGACAGCAGCGACGCGGCTACAACGGCGCCTGTATTACCGCTACTGAAAACCGCGTCAACCCTTCCTTCTTTATGCTCCCTTACAGCTACCGAAATAGAGGAATCCTTTTTTCTTCTTATTGCAGCCGCCGGACTTTCTGACATCCCAATAACTTCGGAAGCATTCACGATCTCGATATGTTCAGTTGAGTATCCATTAAGCGAAATATATTCTTCAATTATGCCCTTTTCCCCAACCAGCACTACATCAAATTCTCCACCGGCAACCTCAACCGCCTTTATTGCTCCCTCTATTATAACCCCGGGGGCATTATCGCCACCCATAGCATCAACTGCTATTCTCATTCCTTCTCCATCATATAGTGTCCAATTCTCCAAA
>DAOWMJ010000141.1 GCA_030643145.1 Candidatus Latescibacterota bacterium
GAAGTACGGAGCGAAGAAGCAGAAATCTCTGCTGCTGAGATTTCACACGCAAACCGCCGGGTGTTCACTGACAGCTCAGCAGCCCGAGAACAATATTGTTCGCACGGCTTTTCAAGGTCTTTCCGCCGTATTAGGTGGAACCCAATCGCTTCATACAAACTCGATGGATGAAACGCTTGCCCTTCCGTCTGAAAAAGCGGTCCGCATAGCTTTAAGGACTCAGCAGATTATTGCTTATGAAACAGGGGTAGTAAATACTATCGATCCCTTGGCCGGAAGCTATTTTATTGAAGCAAAAACTCGTGAAATGAAGGAAAAAGCGGAAGAATATTTTCAGAAAATCGAAGGGCTTGGAGGGGTTATAAAGGCTATAGAAAAGGGGTTTTTTCAGAAAGAGATAAGCAAGGCTGCGTATGAATATCAGAAACTGGTAGAGAGTAAGAAAAAGATCATAGTAGGTTTGAACAAGTTTGCCATGGAGGATGAAGAGATAGATATTCCGATTCTCAAAATAAACCCTGAGGTTGAAAAAAATCAACGCGAGGCTATAGCCGGGGTTCGTGAGGAGAGGGATAATGACAAGGTGAAGAGGGAGCTTGAAAGGCTTAGGAAGGCGGCAGAGGGTACAGATAATCTTGTACCAGTGATACTCGATTGTGCCAGGTGTTATTGTACCGAGGGTGAGATTGTAGCTGAATTGAAAGAGATATTTGGGGAGTATCAGGAGCCAATCTTTTTGTAGGGTGAATCCGGGAGGAAATAAAGATGGATAAAAAGATACGAGTGTTGGTTGCCAAGCCCGGCCTTGACGGCCATGATAGAGGGGCAAAGGTTGTAGCGAATGCTCTAAAGGACGCGGGGATGGAGGTTATTTATACAGGTCTTCATCAAACCCCCGAAATGATTGCGGAATCAGCCGTTCAGGAGGATGTTGACGTTATCGGGCTCAGCATTTTATCCGGAGCGCACATGACGATGTTTCCGAAAGTGCTGGAACTGTTGAAGGAGAAGGGAGCGGATGACATTATGGTCTTTGGAGGGGGCATTATACCCGCTGAAGATATGGAAAAGCTTGAAGCTGAGGGGGTGGCAAAGATTTTTGGACCGGGTACCAATACACATGATATTATAGATTTTTTAAAGGCGGAGTTTGGTAAGGAAAAATAATAGATTGATAGTTAGTTGCGTTTAAGTAATGAAAGGAAAAATTTTAATGAGTGAAATAATAATTGCTGGAGCGGTAAGAACAGCTATTGGTAAATTCGGGGGGGGTTTTTCGAAATTACGCGGACCGAAGCTCGGCAGTTTAGTGGTTGCTGAAACAATGAAGCGCGCGGGCATCAACGGTGAACAGGTTGATGAAGTGATTATGGGAACGGTTCTTGGCGCGGGGGTAGGTCAGAATCCTGCTCGCCAGGCTGCAATTTATGGAGGAGTATCAACCTCAGTGGGCGCGATGACGATTAATAAGGTATGTGGTTCGGGACTGAAAGCAGTTGTGCTTGGCGCGCAAGCAATAAAACTGGGCGATGAAGAGATCGTGATATCGGGTGGCATGGAAAGTATGAATAATGCTCCTTACATTCTTCGCGAAGCGAGAACAGGGTATCGGTTGGGAGAGGGGAAACTTGTAGATGCTATGGTTTATGACGGCTTGTGGGATATTTATAATGATTTTCATATGGGCAACACAGGAGAGCTTGTCTCCGAGAAATATAATATATCAAGAGAAAAACAGGATGAATATGCATTGGGCAGTCACCTCAAGGCGGTAAAAGCTCATGAGGAAGGGTGGTTTAACGAGGAGATTGTTTCGGTCACTGTGCCTCAAAGGAAAGGTGATCTTATAACAATAGACAAGGATGAAGGCCCGCGTTCTGATACGACTATGGAAGCTCTTTCGAGGCTTAAGCCGGCATTTAAAAAGGGGGGAACGGTAACAGCGGGTAATTCTTCACAGATTAGTGATGCCGCCGCCGCCATGGTTCTTATGACTGATAAAAAAGCGGAAAAGATGGGTATAAAGCCTCTTGCGAGAGTAACAGGGTATGCCACCGGGGGAATGGATCCAGAGTGGGTAATGATGGCGCCGACAGTGGCAGTTTCCAAACTCCTAAAGAAAACAGGCATGAAACTGGATGATTTTGACCTCATTGAGCTTAATGAGGCCTTTGCCGTGCAGCCCTGCGCAATTATTAAAGAGCTTGGAATGGACCCGGAGAAGATAAATATCCACGGTGGAGCGGTAGCTCTCGGTCATCCTATTGGGTGCTCGGGAGCCAGGATTCTGGTAACTTTACTTTACGCGCTGAAAAGAACGGGTGGCACGAAGGGTCTGGCGACTCTATGTCTGGGGGGTGGAAACGCGGTTGCTCTTAGTGTTGAGATGATGTAGGAATATCCGGGATTTTCTTGTTGCTGAATGAAGTTGCTGTTTTGACAGGAGGTTAATATGAATATAAAAAAGATTACGGTCGCGGGCGCGGGTACAATGGGCAATGGAATCGCTCAGGTTTTCGCCCAGAGCGGTTTTGAGGTTACAATGCTCGATGTGAAAGATGAGTTTCTGCAGCACGGAGTGAAGACAATTAAAAAAAATCTGGCAAGAATGGCCGGAAAGGGTAAAATTGAAAAATCTGAAATAGATATTATCAATGATCGAATAAAAACTACTACTAAAACCAGCGAAGCGGCAGACTGTGATTTCCTGATTGAGGCTATCTTCGAAAATTTCGACGCCAAAACAGATATTTTTAGAGAATTTGATTTTCTGTGCGGCAGCGATGTTATTTTCGCGAGTAACACTTCATCTATCTCGATAACCTCTCTCGCGGCTGAGACCTCGCGGCCCGGCAAGTTTATCGGGATGCATTTTATGAACCCGGTACCGGTGATGAAACTGGTTGAGATAATACGGGGGCTAACGACAGATGATGAAACGATCGAAACGGTTGTATCACTTAGTAAAAAGCTTTCAAAGGTTCCTCTGGAAGCGAATGATTACCCGGGGTTTGTGGCAAATAGAGTGCTTATGCCTATGATTAATGAAGCCTGTTTCTGTCTCATGGAAGGTGTTGCCGAAAGGGAAGCGATCGATGGTGTGATGAAACTCGGGATGGCGCATCCGATGGGACCGCTCGCTCTGGCGGATCTCATCGGTCTCGATATATGCCTAAGTATTTTGAGGGTTCTTCAAGACGGTTTTGGGGATCCGAAATACAGGCCGTGTCCACTTTTGGTAAAAAAGGTAGAAGCCGGTCATCTGGGCAGAAAGACAGGGCGCGGGTTTTATACATATGACTAGAGAAAATTCCTCTTTTCCGCGGTAAAGAATACCCTAATGGAATAGACCCGGACGATCAAACCGGTTTTTCTTGCCGGAATGGCCGAATTCTGTAAGGTTGTTTTCTTTTACAAAGGTATATTCCCGTGCTTTTTAGGCGGCATCTCCTGTCTTTTATTTGACAGGTTTTCAAGAGCGCGAATAATCATCGGCCGCGTGTTTTCGGGCATAATAACATCGTCTAAATAGCCCAGGCTGGCAGCGACATAAGGGTTGGCAAAGGCCTTCTCATATTCGTCAATTTTCTCACTGAGTTCCTTTTCAGGGTTTTTCGAGGTTTTGATAGCGTTCCTGTAAAGGATGTTAGCCGCGCCCTCCGCGCCCATAACGGCGAGTTCCGCCGTGGGCCATGCAACATTATAGTCGGAACGAATATGTTTGCTGGACATTACACAGTACGCTCCGCCATACGCTTTTCTAGTAATAACAGTGAGTTTCGGAACGGTAGCTTCACAGTACGCGAAAATGAGTTTCGCGCCGTGTTTAATAATACCTTGCCATTCCTGGTCTGTGCCGGGCATAAAGCCGGGTACATCTTCAAAGGTTAGAAGTGGAATATTGAAAGCGTCGCAGAACCTGATAAAGCGGGCCGCTTTTATTGAGCTGTCAATATCAAGGACTCCGGCAATATGCATTGGTTGATTGGCAACGATTCCTATTACGTGCCCGTTCATTCTTGCTAAACCGATAACTATATTTTTACTGTGAAGGGGCTGTATTTCAAAGAACTCACCGTTATCAACGATCAGATTTATAACTTCCTGGATATCATACGGTGTTTTTGGATCGTTCGGGACTATTTCCCTTAATCGTGGCTCAGTACGGCTCGGACTATCGCTCGGTGTTAGATAAGGAGGAGTTTCGAGATTATTCTGAGGAAGGAATGAGAGAAGTTCCTTGATCATCTCGATACATTCCTCATCATCATCGGCAAGAAAATGAGCTACTCCACTCTTGGTGTTGTGCGTTGTCGCGCCGCCAAGTTCTTCCTGCGAGACATCCTCATGGGTTACTTTCTTTATGACATTCGGTCCTGTGATAAACATATGGCTGGTACCGTCTACCATGAAAACAAAGTCAGTAAGAGCGGGGGAGTAAACAGCGCCCCCCGCGCTTGGCCCCATTATAGCTGATATTTGCGGGATAACACCCGAGGCGAGAGTGTTCCTGAGGAAGATATCAGCAACACCAGCCAGGCTTGCGACCCCTTCCTGAATCCTCGCGCCGCCGCTGTCATTCATTCCGATTATCGGCGCGCCGTTTTCCATGGCCATTTCCTGCAGGCGTGTTATTTTACCGGAGTTGGCTTCGCTGAGAGATCCTCCAAGGACAGAAAAATCCTGAGCGAAGGAGAATGTAATTCTTCCGTTAACCAATCCATGTCCGCATATAACTCCGTCACCGACAATTTTCTTTTTGTCCATTCCCGGCCAGCTTGAACGGTGAGTTACGAAGACTCCTGTTTCCTGAAAGGTTCCATCATCAAAGAGAAGATGAAGGCGTTCTCTGGCAGTGAGGCGTCCTGATTCATGAATTTTTTTAATACGTGCTTCTCCCCCTGACAGCAGCGCCTTTTTCCTGTTTTCTTCCAGTTTTTTGTATTTTTCTTTTTTCGATTCCAATTTTTCCTCCCCGCGATGGCATTTGTCGATTCGGTAGATTTGAAGTCAATCTACGTCCATAATAGAAAAATATAGAGGGAGCGGTCAATCGGAATAAATAAATTATATTGTATTTCCCCTGTTTTGGTATTAACATTGAACAGAAATCGTTGATCCAATACGCGGAGGTTATTTTATGAAATTGCAGAAAATCGTACTTTTTATTTTACTTGTGTTTTTCGCGGGAGTTTTTATCTCTTCTTGTTCAAATGGTGACAAGAGCTCAACCAAACTCGATTCTAAATCTGGCAGCGCTCAAAAGGATAAATTAGAAGAAGGAGAAGAAGAAATTCTTTCTTATGTTTCCGAGGAGGTCAGCTTCGGAATATTCTTTAACAAAGAAGGTACAAGCAGAACTATTACACTGAAGAATGATCAAAAGGAGTTTAAAGGATATATTATAGTCAACTTTCCTGAAGAAATGAGTATAAATGCTGTTCAATGGAAACTGCGTCTGCCAGAAGGGATAGAACTAATTTCGGATGATTATTATCAGGAGAGGAACATGTCACTTGGTAGAATCAAAGATGGGTTAAGTGAAGCTTTTCCGTGTGTAAATGGCCCCAGCCTTCTTATTCACACTTTGACTTTCCTGGCGGA
>DAOWMJ010000018.1 GCA_030643145.1 Candidatus Latescibacterota bacterium
ACCGTTTGAAAAGAGAAAATTTTCCTTTTTTAATTTAAAATATTTGAAGGAATATTTGAAAATGAGGCGCTTCGCTGAACTTGCCAGACCGACAAGCGAGGTTCTTGGTATGTTGGCCAGTGTTATTATTTTATGGTATGGTGGGAAACTTGTTATATCTGAACAGCTTGATCCTGCCAACCTGATGATGTTTATCGGCGCTATGCTCTGGGTAGTTAATCCCATCAAGAGGTTGAGCAAGCTTAATAGTATGGTGCAAGTGGGATTGGGATGCGCATATAGAATTTTTGGGATTCTTGATATTCCAACGGAGGATGATTCGGGTGGACGGATCGTTGTTGATCAGTTCTGTGATAAAATTGAATATAAAAATGTATCATTCAGATATAATGACACAACTGAAGTGCTGAAAGAGATTAATCTTGAAATAAGAAAGGGAGAAATAGTCGCGATTGTCGGGATTAGCGGTGCCGGGAAAACCACTTTGGCTGATTTATTGCCAAGATTTTACGAGATAACTTCAGGACAAATTCTCTTTGACGGAAACAATATTGAAGATATAAAGATATCTTCTCTACGTTCGATGATGGGTATAGTCACACAGGAAACGATCCTTTTCAACGATAGTGTATACAACAATATTGCGTATGGGCTTGAATCCTGCCACATGGACAGAGTTATAGCCGCGGCGAAGGCTGCCAATGCTCACGGGTTCATATCTAGTATGAGTGATGGCTACGAGACAGTAATTGGTGACAGGGGCGTACAGCTTTCGGGTGGGCAGAGGCAGCGATTGGCTATCGCGAGAGCATTGTTGAAAAACCCCCAAATTCTTATTCTGGACGAAGCTACAAGTTCTCTCGATGTTGAGAGCGAAGCTCTGGTGCAGGAAGCGATAGACCATCTTGTAAAGGGACGCACCGCTTTGGTGATTGCTCACCGGCTTTCAACAATAAGAAACGCGGACAAAATTATTGTTCTTAAAAATGGCAGAATCGTACAGAGCGGAAGACACGAGGAGTTAATTAATGAAAATGGAATCTATAAAAAACTCCATCGTATGTAGCCCGGATAACAATAGAATAGTAGTAGTGGCGCCCAATTGGTTGGGGGACGCGGTTATGTCGCTCCCCTTTCTTTTAGAGTTGCGCGCACTTTTCCCGGCCGCGGTAATTAGTGTGGTTTGCCGTGACTATGTGTCTGAGATATACTCAAGAAAGAAGGAAATAGACCGGATTATTCTATACAGGAAGCGTGGATTTACAAGCAAGAATTCGCTTATAAGAGAGCTCCGGAAATCCGGTCCGTGGGATATTGCTTTTCTGCTTCCTCCGTCATTCTCATCCGCCTTTGCGGTATTTCTGGCAGGCGTAAAAAGAAGGATAGGATATGGAACTGATTTTCGATCGATTCTTTTAACAGATTCGTTAGAGGGGGGGCTGTACAGAAAAGGACACCTTTCGAGTAATTATGTCAGATTAATAGAGTCTGTTTCAGATAGAGTAAGCGAGAGCAAATCTCTTCCGTCAATAGTACCTCCCGGGAATTGGAAAGGTATTATTGAAAGTAAGGGAATAACTGGCAATTATGCTGTATTTTCAGCTGGAGCGTCATATGGCCCCGCTAAAATATGGCCGGCGGAGAATTATTTAAAATTGGCAGAGTTGCTTTATGAGAATAAGGGTCTCGAGATTGTAGCGGTTGGAACCGGTAAAGATAAGGAATACCTGAATTTAATTGTTGATATAAAGAGAAAACAAGGGATTAACCTTGCCGGTGAGTGTGATATAAAAGAACTTATCGCAATACTAAAAGGTGCTGAAGTAGTTGTGGGCAACGATAGCGGACCTGTTCATATTTCAGCGGCACTTGGAGTACCAACGGTATCTTTATTCGGTTCAACTAGTCCATTATGGACAGGACCGCGTGGAACAAGTTCGAAAATTGTAGAAAGTAATATAGAATGTTCGCCATGTTTTAAAAAAGAATGCCCGATATATAACTATGCTAAGTGTTTTGATGATATAACAATAGAGAGTGTATATAAAGTTGTTTGCGAAGTGTTGGGTGGTATAAATATTAATAGTAAGTGATTTGAGCAGACTTTACGAAGGTGATGAGATTGGATTTAGCTCGGGAAGCAGAAAAACGAAAACTTAAGAACAGAATTCTGGTTACTAGATTAAGATATCTTGGTGATGTGATTATTACTACTCCTGTTATTAAGGCTTTAAGTGAACGTTATCCGGATGCTGAAATTTATTATCTTACTGAGTCGAAGTACGCTAGTATCCTTAAGAAGAATCCCTATCTTGAGGGAATCATTAAATTAGGTAAGGGGTTAACTGGAACATTAAAGACTATTAGAGAGATAAGAAGAAAGGGTTTTGTTGCTGCATTAGACCTTTTTTATAATCCGAGAAGCACTAATATTCTTTTTCTTTCAGGAGTGCCGATAAGGTTGGGTGGAAACAGGAGAGCGAGAAAGATCTTTTATACGCACAATTTCGAGGTTCCCCCGGAGACAAGAAGCTGTGTGCAGCATCATTTATATGGACTAGACAAGTTTGATTGTAATCCACGTATGAATGAACTGCCGAGGATTTATCTAAACGATGAAGAAAAAGAAATAGGAAAAAAGATTATAGAAGATGTAACCGCTGTAAGCTCGGGGGAAAAAATGGTCATCGCAATAAATCCCTGCGGAACATTTCAGTCTAAGAGATGGCCTGTGAAGTCTTTTGCTCTTCTGGCCGATATGATTCTTGAATCGTTTAATGCTGAAATAGTTGTGATTGTGGGCCCGGGGCAGGAGAAAATTGCCCGGCAGGTAACGGCCTCGAGTAAGTATGATTTAAAGATTCTACCGCTTTTTCCAATAAGAACTCTCGCGGCTGTTCTTAATTTCTGCGACGCGGTTATAACCAATGATGGGGGAATCCTTCATTTAGCTGTCGCTCTTGGAAAACCAACAATAGGTGTCTTTGGTCCCACAGAACCGGATATCTGGTTTCCGTACGAAGATAAAGGACCCTTTACTCTTGTTACCGACAGCCTTGAGTGTGCCCCTTGTCATAAAGATTATTGTGAAGGTCTGGAGTGTTTGAGAAATCTTGATGCTGAAAAGGTCTTTAATAAATTTTTGGAAGCGATAGATTGGGGAATGAGCAGCTAAAACAAACTGATAGGTTATAAAATAGGGAAAGAGTGAAATTTTGACTGGTTGGAAGATTCAACCAGGTGAGGGAGAATGGGGGTAAAGTGGAGAAACCGGATAAATTATCAAATGTGTCACTTATCGTGATTACTTTAAATGAAGAGGATAGCCTAGAGGCATGTCTTGGTAGTGTTGGAGAGGTTGGAGAGATAATTGTTGTTGATTCTTTTAGCTCGGATAGAACTGTTGAGGTAGCTGAAAGATTTGGAGCTCGCGTCTATCAAAGGGAATTTGTCTCAAATGCGCTTCAGAAAAACTGGGCCATACAGAAAGCGGAAAAGGAATGGATATTAATTCTGGACGCAGATGAATTATTGTCTCCGGAGCTTCGGAAGGAAATCGGAAGAGAGATTGTTTCACCACAAGCCGATGGGTATTGGCTAAAAAGAAGAAATGAGTTTATGGGCCGTAAGATTCGATTTTGTGGATGGAACAAAGACAAAGTTATACGTCTTTTTAGAGCAGAGAAAGGGAAATACAATAATCGTTCTGTTCATGAAAAGTTAATGTTGGATGGAAAGATCTCGAAATTTAAAAATTACCTGTATCACAAATCCTACAGGGATGTTTCTGATTATCTTGAAAGAATGAAAAGATATAGCGGTTGGGGAGCTAACGAATTGTATGATAATAGAAAATCCTGGTTTCCTGGAATCATTACGCGCCCTGCGTGGAGATTTTTTAGAATGTACTTTCTGCAGCTCGGTTTTCTTGAAGGAAAAGAGGGGTTTATTCTTTGTTCAACAGCGGCGGCGAGTGTTTTCTTTAAATATGTTTATTTGGCGGAATTATATAAATATGGATCTGAGTTTTCCGTGAATAACAGGGAATAGGTGAGTAACACTACTCACTCTTTACCAGAAAGTTTTATAAACTTTTTTAGGATAGAATAGAGGAATATTTGAAAATAGTTCTCATAAATAGTGAAATGGGACTCAGAGGTGGGGAGTATCAGACACTTGCGCTCGCATCAGGCCTGGTTGACAAAGGATGTAAGGTAATTCTTATTGCCGCTTCTGGTTCAGAGGTTCTGGATAAGATTGATTACAGGGTCAAAATTCTTCATATACCTTTCGAATTTCTGCCATTCAGGACGCCCCTGGCAATTAACAATTTTGTGAGGGAGGCGCGCCCCGATATTATACATGTTCAGACTTCTAGAGCGCATACACACGCGAGGGTAGCCAAATTGATTAACCCCGGGTTTCCTCCTCTTATTGTGAGCAGGCGTGTAGCTTTTAATATATCCGGAGGCCTTAGTGGATTTATTAAATACAGAACAGGTGTTGCTCACTATATTCCAATATCAAACGCTATTGAGAAGATACTGCTAACGGCAGGGATTAAAAAAGAAAAGATTACGGTAATTCCGAGCGGTGTCGATGTTGAAAAATTCAGGAGCAAGAAATCTGATAAGAATCTTCAAAAGGAATGGGGGCTCGGCGGGAGCGATTTTGTAGTGGGAACTGTCGCTCCTTTTGAAAAGGAAAAGGGGTATCCGGTTTTACTTGACGCTGCCAGAATAGTATTGGATAAATATCCTTTCTGCAAATTTATCTTTGTTGGCGGCGGTAGTCTTGAAACTGAAATTAAAGATTTTATAGAAATGAAGGGACTAACTGGAAAAGTGTTGCTGAAGCCGTCCGGGGTGCCGCTAGAGAAAGTCCTCTCGGTTTTTGACATATTTGTTCTCTCTTCCAGTATGGAGGGGTTATCCACCGCTCTTATAGCTTCGATTGCCTCCGGGCTTCCATCTCTGGCTAGTGATATAGGGGGTATCCCGGAAGTATTTGGGAAGGATGGAGGAATACTTGTTCCTCCGGACGACTACAAGGGTTTTGCCAAAGCTATTTGTGAATTTGTGCTGGATAAAGCAAAAAGAAAAAAATATTCAGCGAATGCCAGCCTAAGAGCGGGAAATTTTGATATTAGTAAAACTGTAGATAAAACATTTGAAGTTTATCAAAGAATTATTGCTGGTTAATAGAATGAGTTTTGTGTTAAAATATTAGTGTAAGTGTTGAGGATTGAACCGTGAAAGGATTTTCGCAAGCGGTGTAAAAATGAAATGTCATTGGTTGGTTAAAGGAGTGGTGATCGCGGGTTTAGTGACTGTCGCCGCTAATTCTTCTACGGTAAATGCCGATTCCCTCGACATAACGCAGGAAGATAGCGGGTTGGTAAAGAATGCCGGCCATGAAAATCATGATAACAATTTAAAAGGTTTTGAAATTATAAAACCTCTTCCGGAGTTGGTTCCCTTTGGCGTAGGAGAAAAGTTTGTTTTTGCCCTTCAGTACGGGTTGGTATACGCGGGAGATGCTACTTTGGAAATTAGGAATATAGCTGTCCTGGATTCTATAGAGAGTTATCATATTTTTTCCTTGGCAAGAACAAATAAGGCGTTTGACCTGGTTTTTAAGGTACGTGACCATCATGAATCATTTATGGATTATGAGAACCTCTATTCGCTCAGATTTGAAAAACACTTACGTGAAGGGAATTTCCGGAGAGATGAAATCATTGATTTTGATCAAAAAAAACATCTTGCGGTCTATAAAGATACAAAGATAAAAATACCGCCGAATACTCACGATTTTTTGACAGCTTTTTATTATATGAGGACTATTTCCCTAATACCGGGACAGGCGATCTTTTTGGCTAATCATAGCGGCAAAAAGAATTATCCTATCTACGTCAAAGTGTTAAGAAAGGAGAAAGTAAGTGTCCCGGCGGGGGATTTTGAGTGTGTTGTTATAGAGCCCGTTCTAAAAACGAGTAGTATTTTCAAGCATCAAGGAAAATTGACAATATGGCTAACCGATGATATTGCAAAAATGCCTGTTCTATTGCGTTCAAAAGTGTTAGTTGGATCTTTTGAAGCGAGATTGAAAGAGTATAAAATGTCTGAAGAGAAACCACGGGTTCCTGGAATTGGCAAGAAGGCTATCAATGTCAAGTAAATATGAAGAAATTGATCTTTCGAAATTGAAAAGATACTCGATTAGAGAACGGGAAAGCAAAGTCAGTGAAAAAGATTTTGGAAAACCGGTAAAAGGAGGTAAATCTTTCCGGAAATGGTGCGATTCACTCCCTGATCAACTTGCTGTAAAGGCTTTCCGAAAACTGGTTTTTGCAATGAGAAAAGCGCTATCGAGAAAGAACTATGAAATTGTCTGGATGATGGGCGCTCATGTCATCAAATGCGGTTTGTCACCATATCTTATTGAACTTATGAGAAAGAAATATATAACGGCAGTTGCCACGAATGGAGCGTCGGTAATCCACGATCTTGAGATTGCTTTTTTCGGTGAAACGTCTGAAGATGTACCAGCCGCGCTTGAAGAGGGAAAATTCGGGTTTGCTGAAGAGACCGCAGAACTGGCCTTTGAAGCCGTAGAAAGAGGTGATGAAGAGGGGCTTGGATTGGGAGAAGCCATTGGCAAATATATTCTGGATAAAAAGGCGCCCTGGGCTGGAAGCAGTATATTAGCGCAAGCTTATCGGTTCGATGTCCCCTTTACTGTACATGTGGCTATTGGAACTGATATTCTACATCAACATAAGGGATTTGAAGGATCAATATGGGGTGGGATGTCGCATAGGGATTTTCGTATTTTTGCAGCGAGGATAGAGAGCCTGGGTAGAAATAGCGGCGTTATTTTAAACGCGGGTTCCGCTGTAATTATGCCGGAGGTATTCTTAAAATCTTTCAGTATAGCCCGGAACCTTGGAATCTCTTTTAAGAATATCACAGTGTGCAACATGGATATGATTAATCAGTACAGACCCACACAGAATGTTTTAAAGCGGCCCGCTTCTTTCGGCGGAGAGGCAATAACTTTAACCGGACATCATGAAATCATGATTCCCTTATTATATTCCGCTCTTTTATCATAGCGCGTGACCGCAGGTTACACTTCAGTAACAAATTACTTCTCAAAATTATTAGATGTTAATTGGCTGTTGCGTCAGAAAAACTCGATTATTTCCAAATAAACGCGAAAATAGGGTTGACAGAAGGACTCTTTTTATGGTAATATATATCTCGGAAATAGGAGGTATTCTTAATAATATACGTTTGCTAATGTTGATGACATCGTGATGTGACTGAGTAGTTAGGGAGCTTATTGGGTGTTATGCAATATAGGCAAGCGTTGTTTTTTTGCCTGGGCCCGATACGATCCCAGGCAATTAATTTATTGGAGGATATAATGGCTGGTTGCCCGAGATTAGAGCAGACCGAGGTTGAACGCGGAAAAGGGAATCAGATGTTGAAGACTTTTTTATTTCCAGAAGTAAAAGAAAACAGGGTGTATTGTATTACAAAGAGGATTTTTGATGTGAATGTCGCTCTATTCATTCTTTTGCTTGTTCTACCGTTAATACCGGTTATAATTATTCTGATAAAGATAGATACAAAGGGTTCTCTTTTTTATAAACAAAAAAGAGTAGGAAAGGACAGCAAAGAATTTGATCTATACAAGTTTCGTTCAATGGTTAAAGGAGCTGACAAGACTGTCGAATCACTAAGGCAACTAAGCGACAGTGATGGGCCGATATTCAAATTGAAAAATGATCCTAGAATTACCAAGGTAGGTTATTTTCTACGCCACTCAAGTCTTGACGAGCTTCCGCAGCTTATTAATGTATTAAAAGGAGAAATGAGTATTGTCGGGCCAAGGCCGAATTTACCTTCAGAGGTTGCGCACTATTTGCCATGGCAGGAAAAAAGGCTGGAGGTTACACCTGGGATTACATGTTTCTGGCAAGTTGCGGGTAGAAGTCATATTGGGTTCCATGAATGGATGAGGCTTGATCTCGAATATATAAACAAGAGGAGTTTCCGAACCGATTTAAATATTATATTAAAGACCTTTCCAGCGGTCATTGCAAGGAAAGGTGCTTATTAAGACTCTGGCATATATCTTGCCTTTACTTTTTCATGATAAATTGTAACATTATATAAAGTTTCTTGTTGTTCAGGGTAGATTGGGCAACACGGTTTATTGTAATCTCCGGAGAATAAATATGAGGTGCAGGGTGAATCGAAACGACTGTAAGTATATAATTTACTTCATATCGATCTTTATGGTTGTTGCCGGGTGTTCAAGTGGAAACAAATTGATTGATAACAGAAATGGCGAAATTGAAATAGGCATTCTTTCTCCTGACAGTTTGCCGCATTCCTATGTTTCGGATGTGTACAGGCTGGATTACGGCGATATATTTGATGTACATTTTCTTTACAACAAAGAATATTCTCAGGATGAAATAAGGGTAGGACCCGATGGAAAGATTACTTATCCATATGTTGGAGAAATTAATGTGAGGGGAATGGCGCTTTCTGAAGTAGATAGTATTCTTACCGGCAGTTTCTCCAGAATACTGCTCGATCCTGAGATATCAATAATCCAACGAAAATTCAGAACACTATACGTTTATCTGCTGGGCGAGGTTGGAAGTCCGGGGGGGTATAAAGCCGAAAATGCCAAAACACTTCTTCAGGCCCTCGCGCTTGGAAAGGGTATTACCGAGAAGGCCAAGGAGAATGGTGTTATTGTGATAAGAAGGGTTGGGAAGGAACATGTTGTTGGTATACAGATAGATTTAAAGAAGATAATTAACGATAATCACTATGAATATAATATTCCGATTGAACCATTGGATATTGTTTTGGTTCCAAAGTCCAGGATTTATAAGATAAGCGGTTTTATGGGGTCATTCCTGGATATTATAGAACGCCCTGCTAATTTGTATCTTAAGGGGTGGCAAATTGTTCAGACGAAGGCAATTTACGATTATTATTATTTGAAGGAAAACGAAGAATAGACAAGCGGGATTTATGGAAACTATCAAAAGTAGTAAAAAAGAATCAACCATAAAAGATTTTCTTGAAGTATTATTCAGGAGGAAATGGGTTATTCTCGGAATTGTGTTTTTCTCCGTCCTGATGGTAGGACTTCTTAATATGAAAGAACCCGCGCTTTACGAATCGGTAAGTACAATGCTCGTTAAGAGGGGTCAGGCGGAGGGAGTATTTACCCCAAATATCAGAACACTTCCGTGGGAAGAGGATATCGCTTCACAAATCGAAATGGTTAAATCGCAGATTGTAATTGAAAGCGCGCAGGAAAAATTATCTAAATACCTTCCGGATGATTATCTTTCAATTCCGCGGTTAAGTCTTGGAGGTGTAGATGCAGGGGTTGTATCTACCTCCAACGTGATCTGGGTAAAATATGTTTCAGGAGACCCCGCTTTATGTGAGGCGGCTGTTAACGCGATTACCAACGCATACAGAGAACACTACGTGAAAGTGAAAACTCCACCCGAAATGGACGATTTCTTTTCCGAAGAAATGAAGATACTGAATGAAGAGATTGAATACTGGCGTGACAGGAAGGTCAAGACAGGACAGAAGTGGGGAGTTATTGATCTAGGAAAGCAGGAGAGTTTTGTCTTGCAGAGGCTGGAGCAGTATGTCAAAGACTTTGATGATATCGTAAAAGAAAAGAGCCAGCTTGCAGAAATAATTGAGAAACTTATCGAAGTCAAGGGTGAAAATGTTAATGAGATATACGGTGTTTATGATAATCTTCTTGGGAATAAAAGCAAGACATCGAATATGGATAATATGTACGAGAGTTTAATTGCCATGAAAATGCAGGAATTAGCTCTGACCACTAAATATACTGATAATAATAGAGAGTTAATAAAAGCTAGAAACAATATTAAAAATATTGAAGAAATGCTAAAAGAAGAATTGGAAATAATAATTAAAGTTAAAAAAGTAAAACTGGAAATGTTAGAGAGACGGAAGCAGCTTTTATCTCAACTTATGGGGAAACTTGAATTAAGGAAAAGCGCATTTTCTGAAAAGGAAGTAGAAATAGACAGAATTAATTTAGCTCTGAAACGGGTTGAAAAAGCCTATAATGAGCTTCTTGAAAAGCAGATGGCCGCGAGAATTTCTCTTGCTAGCAATCCGGAATGGAAGGTTACTATTTTAACACCTGCAACTAACCCAAGTAGGCAGAAAACTCGGGATTATGTAAGAATCGCCCTTGGGCCCTTCTTCAGTCTTTTATTTTCTATAGGCTTCGCTTTTTTTATTGATAACCTTGATCATTCTATCAAGAATGTCGCTGAGGCTGAAGAGACGCTTGGAATTAATGTTCTGGCCAGTTTTCCGGATACTGAAGCAAAGAAATAAAAGGAATTATGTACGAAGAATTCTACGGATTTAAAGAACTTCCATTTAATGTGACTCCTGATCCGAAATTTCTTTACAGGAGCAGCAGCCACAGAGACGCCCTTGCCTATATTACTTACGGGGTTTTTCAAAAGAAGGGCTTCATCGCTCTGACCGGTGAGGTTGGTGTCGGCAAGACTACTATTGTTAATGCCTTTATGGATTTATTCCAACCGTCGATTGAAGTATCTTTTATTTTCTCCACAAAATTTCCATTTGATCAGCTTCTCTATTTGATTTGTAATGATTTCGGGTTGGAAGTTGAGGGGATGAACAAAGCGCAAATGCTTATTCATTTAAACAAATTTCTAATAGAACAATACGAAAACAAGAGAAATACAGTATTAATTATTGACGAAGCACAGAATTTGTCGATTCAGGTTCTTGAAGAGCTTCGCATGTTATCGAATCTTGAAACGAGAAAGAGAAAGCTTCTGCAGATAATGCTCGTTGGACAACCTGAACTTGAGATAATCCTTAACCTTAGGGAACTGCGACAGTTGAGACAGAGGATACCCCTTTTATTCAGGATACCAGTGCTGACTCATGATGACCTCTCGAAATATATTGATTACAGGCTGAAAATTGCCGGAAGGGGAAATAGGACTCCACATTTTACGAGCGATTCAATTGAGGAAATCTATCACTATAGCAAAGGTATTCCAAGATTGATAAATGTTTTATGTGATAGAGTTCTGCTGGTAGGTTATGTTTCGAACGTGAGAACGATTGACGCCGGAATAGTAAGGGGAGGGGTAAGGGACCTGGAAAATGTAACAGTCCAGACGGTTGGAGAAATTGACAAAAACAGATAATATTCTGAGCGGCTGATTTATGATATTGAAGGGAGTTTACCTGTGAGCAAAATTTTCGATGCGCTTCGAAAGGCCGAAAGAAGTGGAAGGAAACAAGGCGGACAGGGTAATAAGCGATTTAGATCTCCGAAAAAGTCGGCAGATATGAAGAAGGACATATTTTTGCAGGGCCTGGACGAAGATTTCAGACGTTCTCTCCTGACATTACGGAATTCGGTTGATTCAGAGATGAGAGACAAGGGCTCAAGAGTAATAATGTTTACCAGCGCTCTTCCAGGTGAAGGTAAAACTACGATTGCTGTTTTTCTCGCGAGGATGATGGCTGCAAATGAAATGGAGAAAATACTTTTAGTTGATTGCGCGGTTAGAAATCCTCAAATACACAGATTCTTTGGAATCAGCAACAAAAAGGGCATTCTCGATTATCTTTCGGGCGAAGTAAAACTTTCTGATATAATCAATACAATCGATGAAGGAATGCTTGATGTAGTTACGGCAGGTGTAGGCAGGGATGGAAATATTAGTCAATCTCTTTTTCGATCGGACAGGATGGAGGCATATATCGGTGAAGCAGCTGAGAATTATGATTATGTGTTAATCGATACTTCATCAATTCTCAACGCTCCTGAAACATCGATTTTAGGTTCCCGCACGGATGGAATTATACTTGTTGTTCAAGCCGGAAGGACAAAGCGCGAAGTTATAAAAAGAGCCGTGATGAGTATAAATAAGCAGGGAGGGAAATTTATTGGGTCGGTGCTTAACAGGAAGAAGTATTATATACCCGAGTTTATTTATAAACGGGTGTAAAGATTGAAGACCATGAACGATGGTAAATTTCCATGCTTAAAGTGCGGGCTTTTTTATATGAATGAAGAAGTAGCCGGCAAACAATTCGCGGGATGGTATCGCGATTATTTTTGTCCATTTACGCAATCTGTCACTGATCTGATAAAGAAAGAAATCGGGAAAGAGAATATAGATGGAATTCTCCTGTGTGGAAGTTTCGCTACGGGAGAGGGTAGTGTTGTTTTGTCATCTAAGGGCACTCTTTTTCTTTCAGATGTAGATATAGTAGTGGCGGTTAATTCTCTCAGTATTCATCAGCACATCTTACCCGGAAAAAGGAAACTTGGAGATAAATGTGAAAAGCTCTGGCGTGACGCAAAGTTTAGAGGAAGAGTAAACATAGGAATTTATCACTTGGCTGAATTATCTTCACTAACGCCAAGTCCCGGTGTCTATGATATGAAAAGAAAGGGGCTCGTTCTTTTTGGAAGAAAGGAATTTACAGCCCTTTTCCCTTCCTATAAGTCAAATGATATAACGTCTGAAGAAGTCGTAAGACTTATGGAAAACAGGATTGTCGCTCATCTTGGCGCCCATAGATTAATTCATACGGCAGATCTGGAAGACAGACTTGAATTGATATATGAGGTATCGCGAGTTTACACTGATATGCTGGTAGGAGCTATGATAGTAGCTGGCAAATATCGATCCGGGTATTATAACCGGCTAACATTCCTTAAAAAGAATAGAGACAATCAGACTCTTCTTAAGTTGATTCCATCAGACATGCTTAAAAAAATGGAAAAATGGACACGGTTAAAACTCGATCCATCCAGTTGTTCAGAAGTGGAGATCAACTCGAAAAGAATGTGGGAAGAAAGCGCAACAGATTTACTTCGGTACTGGAAACTTTTTCAATCAGCAAAGCCTCAGGTTGAGAATAAAAAGGCGGTTGAGGATTTTCTGGAATCAAGAAAGAGTAAATATACGCTGCTTGTTCGTTTAAAATTGTGGAGAAATTACCTTAAACGGTTTTCAATGCCGTTAAGGATTGTGAGGATTATTAATCTCGGAAAAAACCTTTATAAATCCAGTCCCGAAGAGTTGCTGATGGAGTATGGCATAAGGCTGCTACACTGCAGGATTGAAAAGGGAGAAAAAGTGCATATAAAATCACTTTCTGGTGGATTTCCGTACGATAGCTCTGAATGGAGTAAGGCGGCTGAAAAATTGTATTCTCACTGGGTCAAATTTGTCTCGGGATAAAAAAAGGAGTGAGTGATTTGAGATATCCGACGGTTGTTATACTTATTGATGCTCTAGGGTTTGTTCTTGCCGAACGGTCGGGTTTCCACCCTGACGGGCTTTCCCACAGGATCAGGCTGCGCACTGTGCCTGGGTTCAGTCAGCCCGCTCTTTCGAGTATCTTTACAGGCGTTCCCCCCGACAAGCATGGGTTGTGGATGATGTATTCATTTACAAGGGATAAATCACCATTTAGGTGGTTGTCAATAATACCTAAAGATGTTTCAGAAAAAAGACTTTGGCTTAAACGCATAATAAACTGGAAACTAAAACGTATCGATCGAGTCAGATCATATTATAATCTCTATGATATCCCCAGAAAGGTATTGAGATATTTAGATTTGCCGGCAAGAAGAAACATTTTTATGCCTGAAGGCATTGAAGGAATGAATACGGTAATCGATGAATTGTCGCGGAGAGGTTCACGTATCTTTGTTCGGGACTACCATACTCCAGAGGCGATGGCTTTCGATCAGCTTGAAGAAGCTTTTGAAAAGGGTGATGCTGATTTCTATCTGCTTTATACCGCTGAGCTGGATGCTGATTTGCATAAATACGGAACAACCCATGAAAATATTAAAGCTCATCTGAATTGGTACAGCGAAAGAATAGAAAATTTGCTTTCAATCAATAAAGAGATAAAAATGCTGGTATTTGGAGATCATGGAATGTGTGATGTCCACGGCTCTCTGAGTATCATAGATAAAATTGAATCACTTAATCTTAAGATACCTCAAGACTATATTCCTTTTTATGATTCAACCATCGCGAGGTTTAGGGTGTATTCTGAAAAAGCTGAAAGAAAAATAATTGACACTCTATCTGATCTTTCTTCCGGAGTAATCCTTGATGATAACGAAAAAAAGAAATTGGGAATCGATTATGCTGATCCTATTTATGGGGATATAATCTTTTTGGTCAACCCGGGGGAAATAATTCTGCCCAGTTACATGAGCGCTGAACCTGTAGCCGGAATGCATGGTTACCATCCTGATAATGAGGGGATGTTTAGTTCTATGTATACAAATGTTGATTTTGGTGTTGAAGATGCGTCTATTATGGATATAGCAGATTTTATTCTACCGGGATTTAAATCTGAAAAGCGAGGATAGTGAGTGGGAGTTGCTAAAATTGGAAAAGCCATGTCCTGGAACGTGGTTGCAAAGCTGGGCAGATTTGTTGCCGGACCTGTCGCGTACATTATTATTGTACGTAGCCTTGGAGAATACCGCTGGGGTGTACTGAGTGTTCTGAAATCTGTAATGGGTTTTGCGCTGGTAATCGTAATGATGGGTGGAGGAAAGGGGTTGCTAAAATTTCTTCCCGAGTTAAGAGTCAAGGGTGGGATTAAGCCATTTATCAAAACGATTAAAAAATTGATGTTAATACAGTTTTTTGTTTGGCTGGGTTTGATTCTGGCTGTCTGGTTGTTATCAGACACAATCGAAGGTTTGTATGAAGTTGAAACTGGCGATTTTCGTTTGCTTCTGGTGATCGCAGTTGGATTCGTATTGTTTCAGGTAATGATGACTGTAGTTATGAATATTCTGCAGGCATGGTATGAAACAAAATTGCTGAGTTTCGTAATTATTGGCGGCAACGCGTGTTATCTCGTATTCTTAATGTTGTTTCTTGGTTATTTCAACCTGGGAATAAGAGGGGTTCTTCTTGCCGGAGCTATTTCCAACATAGGTATGGTTCTCGTGCTTTTTCCGAAAACTGCTGGTTTGATCAGCAGAGAAAAGAAAAAAGCTCTGAGTGTACCCGGTTTTGGGGAGTTCATGAAATTCTCATTTCCGTTTGTTGTGACCGGTATTCTGAACCAGATTGTATGGAGACAATCTGAAGTCCTATTTCTAGGGCATTTTACCGGTATGGAGGCAGCCGGATATTTTGAGCTTGCCTACAGGGTTCCACAGATGGTTCTTGAATTTATTCCACTTTCAATTTGGCCTTTAGTTATGGCTGGAATATCCGAATCATATTCAAAGGACAGAAAGAGTTTATCGAAAGCTGTTGATTTGTATTTCAGGCTTCTTTACATAGTAATTATTCCGGTTACAGCTATGGGGTTCGCTTTTTCAAAGGCGATGATTCCACTTTTGTATGGTGTTGAAATGGCGCCCGCCGGTATTTACGCACAGCTCTTTTTCATTGTTTTTTCCTATTCATTTCTCTATACTCCAATCAGTATGGCCCTTTATGTTATGGGAAAAAGCTGGGTCAACATGCTTGTGTTTTTATTTCTGGCAATAGTTAACATTGGTTTGGATCTTGTATTTATTCCCGCTTATGGATTGTGGGGAGCGTTTATTCCGGTGGCCTTTGTTTTGTTACTTGCTGTCATTGTGTTCAATCTGGTAATAAAAAGGTTTGAGAAAGACATTAAGGTGCCGGTAAAATTTATATTGAGATGTTATATTGCCGCTCTTCCTGTAGGATTGTTTGTGTTTACTGTGTCAATGTGGAATAGCCCGGCAATGCTTGTGGTACAGATCATCGCAGGGATCATTCTGATCGTTCTGAGCTTCAGGTGGATGAAGATTATAGGGGATAGGGAAAAGGAGATAATCATGAAGTTGCCTCTTCCTTTTAAAGAAATGATAATTTCAATTTTTTAAGAAAGAAAAATAATGTATAAGGAAAAAAA
>DAOWMJ010000108.1 GCA_030643145.1 Candidatus Latescibacterota bacterium
GGTTAACTTCCCTCTGGAATATCAATTCACATGTCATTATATTCTATCGTCAGCTCGGAGTCATTACTAAAAGTTTTTACTTTAACTCAAAAGACTTTTTAATAAGAGAGAGAAGGAGATTGTTGTGACAAGGATATTCGGCCCGGTTCCCTCAAGAAGGCTTGGAAGATCACTTGGGATCGATGTAATTCCTCATAAAACATGCACATTCGACTGTATCTACTGTGAATGCGGGAAAACAACAGATAAACGATGCCTGCGTGAAGAGTTTTATCCGCTCAGAGAACTCCTCGACGAGCTTGACAACCATCTTGGGAAAATGTCTGAAAAACCAGATGTGATCACCCTTTCCGGGGCAGGCGAACCGACGCTTTACAGCAGAATGGGAGAACTTATAATTGAATCAAAAAAACTCATCGACATCCCTGTCGCGGTTATAACCAACAGCTCGTTAATGGATAAGAAGGATGTTCAGGAGGAGTTGATGCCGGCGGATATCCTTTTACCGTCTCTCGATTCCGCTCTTAAAGAAAGCTTCCAGCTTATAAACCGGCCTCACCCCGGATGTGATTTAAAAAAGATTATCGATGGACTTCATAGAGTTCTGAGAAAATTCCAGGGAAAAGTATATCTTGAAGTCCTCTTTCTCGAAGGGGTAAACACAGACAGGGAAAATCTTCTCGCCCTAAGATCGGTTATAAAAACTCTCGATTTTGATACAATTCAACTTAACACGGCGGTAAGGCCGGGAACTGAGAAGACCGCGCATCCCCTTGATATCAACAAATTAGAAGAAATCCGGCAATTCTTCGGTCCCAAGGCTGAAATTATCGCGGCGCCAAAAGTGCAAGCGGAAAAAACTGAAACAGACGCTGAGAAGAAAATTCTTTCACTCATCCAAAGACGCCCCTGCACAGTTGAAGATATCAACCGGTCTCTCGGAATTCCCGTTCCAGGAATAGTAAAAATAATATATTCACTTTTCGAAAAGGATAGAATTGTAAAAGAAGAGCATGGGAGAGATACTTTTTACACCGCCGCGGCCCGGGACAAGAACTAACACTTCGAAAGATTATCGCACGGCCCTTACATTGTAATCTTCAACTTCTTGGAAGCTATTACCAGAAAGATGCTCCCGAAAATAATGAGAACAGAAATATGCTGAATGATAGAAGACAACCCGTACCCGAAGGAAATAATTTTGTGAAGACCGTTAATAGCCCATCCGGTTGGAAGGCAAAAAGCAATGATTCTGAATGGTTTCGAGACAACTTCAAGAGGCCACCAACAGCCGCCCAGGGATGACATCGCGAGGGATGTTAACACGGCGAAACCGGTAACCTGATCAGGATCACTGAAAAGCGAACCGAAGAGAAGAGCAAAAGAACCGGTACAGAACGCGAAAGCCACCATCAGAAATATCAGCCCGATATAGGAATTCCCAAGTGTAATCCCAAATAGGAATCTTCCCGCGATAAGGAGAAAAACGATTTGAACGCCGGCTATAACCATTCTTCCAAGCAATTTCCCGGTTACAATTTCCATCTTTCCCGCCGGGCTTACTGCAATCCTTTTAAGCACGCCGCTTGTCCGTTCAGCGACAATCGCGGTACCGCTAAACACCATCCCCATCAACACAAACATTACAAGACTCCCCGGAACAGAAGATTGAAACCCGCCCGGAATTTCTTTCCCCTTACCCGCGAATTCATCCTTCAGGGTAATAAGCGGCTCTCTGGCGAGTATAGTATCAATGCGGGTTCCATACTCAATGACTCTCTGCGGGCGGCCGCCGGATAAACTCCAGAGACTGCCGCTGACCGAGTCGCTCTGAATAATAAAACGCTTGTCGCCTCTTTGAACCTCTTCAATCTCTATTTCAAGAAGGCCGGAACAAACCTTTGCCAACCCTCTGAAGACAGCCATTGAGGCCGCCTGGCCCGCGTCAAAATTTGAGTTTTTTTCTTTGCTCAACACTAATTCCGCTTTCTCTCTTGATAAAATATCTCTGGTAAATCCTTCGGGAATAATCAGCGTGCGCACAGGATTCTCACCCTCCCCGAGTGAATCAACAAGATACAGATTTTCACACCTCAGCGCCTCGATTAAATCCCGTGAAAGAAACCCGGAATCTCTGTTTTCTATTGTAATTGTAGCTTTCGGAACTCCTCCGCTCCCTCCCCCGAAAGAAACTCCGAAAAAGAACATAAAAGCAAGAGGCATTAGAAACGCCCATATCATAATGCTTCGTTCTTTCAAAGTGATCCTTACATCACCAGCCGCTATATTAAATATCCTTCTTCCCGAACCTGAGCTCATAAAATCCTAATCTCCCCTTCCAAGTTTCTTTTCAAGAAGAATGCCCCCGGGAAGGAGTGTCGCAACCGCTATACTATAAACAATAACCAGGTGCATCGCGATATCCGCCAGCCCGGCATTCATCAAAAATATCTGCTTAAATCCATCCCCCGCCCAGTAAACCGGCGAGAAACGGCCGATCGCCTGAAGTGTGTCATTTAACTGCTCAAAGGGAATCAGACTACCGCCGAAGAGAGCCATGATAATAATAACGACCGACATAACAGCGTCCGCGGTCCGCTCTGAATTGATAAATCCGTAAAAAAATGACATCAGCCCGGTACACATCAGTATTACTCCTATAAAATGAACAATAAGCGGCAGAGGCCTGCCAATATTCACTCCAAAACCGATAGCGCTGATAACTAAAATGATTATGCATGTAACCGCTGTTATACAGAAAGTTACCATCACCTTTCCGGTTACTACATGTACTCCCCTCAAAGGCGCCACGAGAATCCTTTGAAGAGTCCCCGCGCCCCTTTCCCTGACCAGGTCCCTTAAGGTGATCTCACTGATAAAGAGCAACCCGAAGATCATGCTTCCGGGAATCACAAAAGCAAATATATTGAATTCTACATCCCGTTTGCCATCTGTTGGATCACTTACCGTTTCGGTTTTAAATGTAATGAGCGATCCGGAAAAATAGCCCCCTGCCAGGGTGATTCCGTTTTTTGAATCTTCGAGGATTTTTTTTATCTCGTCCCCCGTCGGCCAGCGGCCGCTATCAAAAAGAACGCGAGCCATATCAAGCGGGCCGGCAAAAACAAAGGCAGCCCTGTCAAGAAGAACCACCATAGTCTTGACCATCTCTTCCACAATAACCGGAAGAAATGTTTCAGAGGGATTTTTCACAAGTCTTATTTCAACCGGTTTCCGGTCAAAGAAATCCCGGGAGAAATTCTCGGGAATCTCGATCAGCGCGGAGGCCTTCCCGTCTTCCATAAGTTTCTTGCCCGCATCGGCATCAACTATTTTAAGGTCTATCATCTTTGCAAGAGTATCCTGCTGCATTCCATTCTTCAGAAATCCACTTATAATTCCCCCATCATTATCCACAAACAGCACCTTTATTACAGGCAGTTTCTGTTCCGACTGTCCGCCAAAAACCAACCCGACAAGAAGAGTCATTATAAGAGGAACGAGCATCATAAGAAATATCGCGATAGGATTCTTCATCCTTCTCTTAAAATCACAAAGGAATATTACAAAGATTCTTCTCACATTAAACCACTTTCAATAAACTCTGCCTGCCCTGCATTTTATTAACAGGTAACAGCATTGTTTTCTAATCCCTTAATTCATACCCCGTAATCCTCAGGAAAACACTTTCCAGACTTGGCTCCTTTATTGAAACATTTTCTATACTAACCCCTGAGTTGAAAAACTTATTGAGCACCATGCCTATCGTTTCCCTTTCGGACACGTAAAATCTCACCATTCCATCTTCAAGGTGGTCTATTCTTAATCCCGAGAGAATTTCTTTTGTGACGCCGCTCTTAAAATTACCGGTAAGCGTCACAACATCTTCTTCCCCGGCAAGCTCGGTAAGCTCACGGAGAGTTCCCTCGGCGTGAATCGTTCCCCTGTCGATAATAGCGATTCTGTCACATAGGTTTTCAGCTTCTTCAAGATAATGAGTCGTATAGATAACTGTTTTCCCGGAAGTGGCTTCATCCCTGATGATCTTGAGTATACTGGCGCGTGCTTGAGGATCAATGCCGAGTGTGGGTTCATCGAGCAAAATAAGATCGGGATCGTGAATAAGCCCCGCGCACAGGTTCACCCGGCGTTTCATCCCGCCGGAATAGTCGCGTACATTGTCATTCGCTCTTTCGGTCAGGTTTACAAGCTCAAGCATTCTATCCGCGGCCTCACGAAGCTTCTTTCCGGAAAGGCCGTACAAGCTTCCCCAGAAATGAAGATTTTCTCTCCCTGATAGTTCATCATACAGAGCTATCTCCTGGGGAATCACGCCGAGCCTCTTTCTAATCTGACCGCTTTTGCCGCCGATATCGATCCCCGCTACAGTTATCGAACCGGAATCAGGTTTAAGAAGCCCTGAAATCATGGAAATAGTAGTAGTTTTTCCGGCGCCGTTAGGGCCCAGCAATCCATAGATTTCACCCTTTTTCACATGAAAATTAATCCCGTCAACCGCCTTTACGCTACCAAAGGTTTTTCTGATTTCACTGACCTCTATCATCTACTGCCTCCTAAAATCATATTCAGGCATAAATTCAATACATGCTTCAGAGAATCGAATGGATAATAGTATAAAAACACAATTATTAACATAAAATAAATCTGATAACATTATATGATATAGTATATTCTTACTATATGTATACTTTTTACCTCTTCGATTCACGGAAAAGATCAAAATGTCAGTTAAAAAACAGAATCAACACCGGGAGACAACTATTGTTGAAATATTATGTTTTTCCTTAAATATGTGCTTATGCTATAATAAACCGATTTAAATTAAAGGCGTAAAAGAATGAGGCCAGACAAACAAAATCTCTTTATTCATATCGGTTATCCAAAAACCGCGACTACAGCCCTGCAAAAATTCTTATTTTCAAAACACCCTGAAATATTAGATATCAGGGATTATGATAGTGAAGAAGAATGGATAAATGATTTACTATATTTAAATGAAATCTCATTCCAAAAAAAAGTTGGTTATCATCAAAAAGTTTTGGAAAATAAAATAGAAGTTATTAACTCCGACAAAAAATCAATTATATATTCGAACGAGTCCATTCTAAGTAATAGTCTGTTTCTTATTGACAGGCCACATCCTTTTGTCAGGTATCTGGATCCAATAAGCACAGCAAGAAAACTGAATATGTTGTTTTCTAGAATAACTCTAAATCCAATAATTATAGTAGTCATAAGAAATCAATTGGATTTAATAAAATCTATTTACGCGCAAATGTATAATTATTGTTTCAAGGATTATAAACAAACCAGAAATTTCCAGGTATATATAGACAATTTAATCAAGGATGGCGTTGAAAGTTTTACTTTATCCGCGCTCTCTTACTACGATGTAATAAAAGAGTATAAAGAAATATTTGGACAGGATAATGTTTGTGTCCTTGTATATGAAGAACTGAAAAATACTCCGGACATATTTTTTCAAAAACTTGAAAATGTAATGGGGTTAACCAGCGGAACAGCTTATAATTACATTCAATCGAAGAATGAAAACAAAAAGAGTTATCAGAACAAATATAAAACAGATTCACGCAGTTTATTATTTCATTTAGGCAAATTTAAGAAAAGGTATTTCGGTAATATTAATATTCCTTTTAATAAAGGGCTAAAATTTTTAAATCAAATAGAAATTCCGGGTAAAACACTTAATTCGATAAAATATAAAAATAAAGATTATGAGAAAATTTTTAACTTTTTCGCGGAGAACAATCGATTACTTGCGGATGAGTATAACCTTCCTCTTAAAAAATATGGATATTATGAAAATGAAAGTGAATAATCAGAGTTGCTATTTACCCGCGATATCTGTCTAACTCTCTTAAGTCATCTTCCCTCTTTTTCTTTCTCAGCAATAAGCATCAAATTTCCGAGAAATTTTACTTTAATAAATCCGCAATCAGTTAAGCATTCCCTCATCTCTGATCTTGTATAAATATGAAGATGATATCGATTCTTAGCCTCTTCCCTTTTAGCGTCACCTGTACTTAAAGGAAAATATGAAGACATGATCAGTTTCCCTCCGGGTACCAGATTTTTACTTATTTGTCCAAGGTACGCTACTCCATCCTTCCAAGCCAAATGCTCAATAATTTCATAGCTTAATACTACATCAAAATTTTGTCGAGGCGTTCAATTTCAAGAATTGATAATTTTTGAAAGTTTAACTTCGGGTCAACCCAGCTCTTGCGGGCAAATTCCAACGCTTCATCATTGATATCAATAGAGATGAGCTCTCTCGGCCGGCCGCATATCAGATAACTCCTCCAACCCACTGCCGGAGTCTAATACTATTTTGTTCTTTATATGCCGCAGAGAAAAAAAATAACGGCCAAACATGTACCTATGCCAACCGTTTTGAGAATCCTTGTGAAACCCGGGAAGGCCTTGTTCCTCCTGTCCATCAGGCTTTAACCTGAGAGATTTCTTATCAAATCTCATAATTTGAGTTATCTTTTCCGCGTATTGATTCCTATACCGATAATAATATCCCTTTAGATAAATGAAATATATCCGGGTTAACAATTTTTCGGTAAAAGAATTCATA
>DAOWMJ010000016.1 GCA_030643145.1 Candidatus Latescibacterota bacterium
AACCTCCTTATTCTACAATTGTTCCTAGAATTTTACCTTCCAACACCTTTTTCAAATTACCATTTCGCATGATATTAAACACCCTAATTGGAATTTTGTTCTCTCGGCAGAGAGCAATCGCAGCCGAATCCATAATTCTCAGATTCTTTTCAAGAATATCTGTATAGCTTATCGATTCAATCATTCCGGCATCCTGGTTAACAACAGGATCAGAATCATAAACGCCATCAACTTTTGTTCCCTTAAGTATGAGGTCAGCTCCGATTTGAGCCGCCCTGAGAGCTGCGGCAGTATCAGTCGTAAAAAAAGGGTTGCCAGTTCCGCCCCCGAGAATCAGAATTTTCCCTTTTTCCAAATATTCAAGAGCTTTTCGCCTTGTAAATAATTCTGCTATCGGTTCTATAGAAAGAGATGTCAGTACTTCAGCCTCAACGGACATTCTTTCAAGAGTATTTTTGAGAACCAGCGCATTAATTACCGTGGCAAGCATTCCCATATCATCCGCGCTGCACCTGTTCGATTTATCAACACTATAAACCGCTCCTCTTAATATATTACCGCCTCCGACAACAATCGCTATTTGTGTACCGGACTGAGAGACTTCCTTTAGCTCGGATGCAAATGCTTCTATCCGTTTTGTATCGAAAACTTCGTTTTTGCCGCCAAAAACTTCACCACTTATTTTCAGTAATACTCTTCTGGGACGATCAACATTCTCCACTTCTGCAATCCTCCTTCAAAAAAAGCGTAGGAGAAAGCAATTCCCACGCTTTTTCAAACAGAATCAAATTGTATTGCTCAAAATACTATTCAGGGTATTACTCCCCCCCTACTTCAAACCTGACAAAACGCTTAATTTGCATATTTTCACCAAGTTTCCCTATCATGTTCTTCACCAAATCTCCAATTGTTTCTTTATCATTCTTAACAAATGCTTGTTCCAGCAAACACACTTCATGATAAAACTTTTCAGTCTTTCCTTCAATTATTTTCTCGACAACATTCTCGGGTTTGCCTGATTTTAACGCCTGATTTCTCAGGATTTCCCTTTCCTTTTCAATTAGTTCAGGATCAACATCTTCCCTGCGAAGCGCCAGGGGAGACGTTGCCGCTACATGCATTGCGATATCCTTACCCAAATTCTGAAAATCTTCTGTACGGGCTACAAAGTCCGTTTCACAATTCAATTCAACCATTACAGCAATCTGCGCGCCAGGATGAACATAGCTGAATATACTTCCCTCACTGACAGATCTTCCTGTACGTTTAGCGGCAGCCGATAAACCCTTCTCACGAAGCACCTTAATTGCTTTCTCGATATCCCCATCAGTTTCCTGCAAGGCCTTTTTGCAATCCATCATTCCAGAACCGGTTCTCTGGCGTAATTCTTTTACCTGTTTAGCATCAATGCTCATTCTAATCCTCCGGATCTATATTAATCTATTTCTTATCTTCCCGTTTTACCCTTTTCTCTACCTTCGAATTCAAAGAAGATTCTGTTTTAGCGGAACTGGTCTTCTTATCTGATTTTGTTTCATTTTCGATTTTCTTCTGTTTTTCTTCTTTCTTTTGTTTTTCTTCTTTCTTCTGTATTTCTTCTTTTTTTTCAATAAAATCCTTATTTTTCAGATATCTGCCTCTTCCCTCAATGATAGCGTCTGCAAAAGTCTTGGTGAAAAGCTTGACTGATCTTATGGCATCATCGTTCGCAGGAATAGCAATATCCACTTCGTCAGGATCACAATTCGTATCCACCAAAGCTATAATCGGAATATTGAGTAGTTTTGCTTCTTTAACCGCTATAGATTCCTTTTTTGTATCAAAAACAAGAAGACACGAGGGTACTTTTTTCATTTCCCTTATACCAGATAGAAGCTTTAAGAGTTTTTCTTTCTTTTTGGTTATATCAAGCTTCTCTTTTTTAGAAAGTTTCTCCCAGTCCCCATCCACTTCCATTGCTTCTATTTCATTGAGTTTATCAGTGCTCTTTCTTATTGTCTTAAAATTGGTAAGAGTTCCACCAAGCCATCTTTCACAGACATAATACATGCCACATCTTTCGGCATCTTCCTTCACACTTTTCTTTGCTTGTTTCTTTGTCCCCACAAACACCATATGTTTTCCTTCAGCTGCCAGTGCTACAATCTTGTCATAAGCCTGCTTCAATCTCTCAAGTGTTATCCTTACATCAATTATGTATATTCCGTTTTGTTCTTTATATATATATGGCTTCATTTTGGGATCCCATCGCCTTTTCTGATGTCCAAAATGCACGCCCGCTTCAAACAGATCCTCTATTTTAATATCCAACTTTTCCTCCCGATTGGTTTATCCTCCATCCCCCTGTAACACAATCCGATTCCGTAAATTTCCGGAACACCACGGCTCGCGAAAAAGAGATGTGTGAAATTTTAAATCTATCTTTTGGAGAACTGGAACTTTTTCCTGGCTCCAGGCTGACCGTATTTTTTACGCTCTTTAATTCTCGAATCTCTGGTCAGAAAGCCATTTTCCTTGAGTACTTTCCTATGGGACCCTTCATCCAAGAGAATTGCCCTCGCGATACCCAATCTAATAGCGCCAGCCTGCCCCGTTAAGCCTCCACCATTAACATTAGCCCTAATGTCGTAATGTCCCTCAGTGCCAGTGGCGGCAAACGGCTGATTCACCATAATAATCAAATTTTTCCGTTTCAGATATTCATCGATCCCTTTACCGTTAACCTGAAATTTACCGGTACCTTCAGCCAAATATACACGGGCTATCGATTTTTTTCTTCTTCCAATACCACAAAACTCCTCTTTTGCCAAATTTTCACCTCCTTATTATGTAAGCAACTACTATTTTTCAGAAAATAATTAAAATTATAACTCAAGTATTTCAGGCTGTTGAGCTTCGTGAGAATGCTCAGGACCAGAGTAAACTTTGAGTTTCTTCAACAATCTCCTGCCTAATTTATTATGAGGTAACATCCCCTTTACGGCATTTTTCACCGCAAAGGTTGGATCTTTCTTCATCATCTCTTCAAAACTTGTTTGAGTAAGCCCCCCCATATATCCACTATGTCGCCAGTATTTCTTGTCAATACGTTTGTTCCCTGAAACATATACCTCTTGTGCATTTACAACGATTACAAAATCACCTGTATCCATATGCGGGGTAAAAATTGGCTTATTTTTTCCTCGAAGCACTGAAGCAATTCCGGATGCCATACGTCCAAGAGTCTTTCCGGATGCATCCACAACATACCATTTTTTCTCAATTTCTCCATCACCAACAATTTTTGTCTTCTTCATTCCTCTCCTTACGTGAACATACCTCTCCACCTATATAATCCGAGGTTGAAATATATATCGATATCATTGTCTCGTCAAGTGACTTTACTCGATTAAAAACTGTCCCTGAGCAATTATAATCCTCCACAGAACAACCTGTGTTTCCGCTTAATCCGCTAAACATTCTTTTTCCGGTTTCAACGCCGGACGAAAGAGGCTATCTTGTCCCTCCGGGGATTCTCGATCACTCCCCTTTCCGTTATAATTGACGAAATATATTCTGAAGGTGTTACATCGAACGCTGGATTGTAAATATTAACATTTTCAGGAACCACTCTCCTGCCGCCAAGGTATGAAATTTCATCACCTGAGCGTTGTTCAATATGAATATCATTGCCATTCGCAATATTCATATCAAATGTAGAAAGAGGAGCTGCTATATAGAAAGGTTTACGATATGCCTTACAGAGAATCGCCAACCCTAGTGTCCCAATCTTATTCGCCACATCTCCGTTTGCCGCTATTCGGTCAGCGCCTACTATAACAATATCAACTTTACCAGCCGCGAAGAGAGAAGCCGCCGCGTTATCACAAAGAACACTTACCTTAATTCCATTTCTTTTAAGTTCCCATGATGTAAGTCTGGCTCCCTGAAGAAGAGGACGTGTTTCATCAGCATAGACAGAAAACTCCTTTCCCTCCTTTTTTGCTGTGTACAATACCGCTAAAGCTGTTCCGTAACCGGCAGTAGCCAATCCTCCGGCATTACAATGAGTCAAAACATTCATTCCATCTTTGATATATCGGGTGCCATTTTCTCCGATCTTGATTTCCGTTTCCACTTCTTCGGTGTAAATATTGAAAGCCTCACGGGCAATCAGTTCACACAAACGCCTGGGATCTTTCTCTTCGTCGTCAAGCACGGAAAACATTCTGTTAAGGGTTTAAAAAAGATTTACAGCTGTAGGTCTTGTTGTCTCGAGTCCTTTTTTCGCTTCCAAAAGACAATTTCTTATTTCCTCAATAGAAATGCCCGGGAAAGAGAATGAATTCATCCCCTTGCCCCTGTCAAAAATATATTCCGGATTATCGGTCGATTCTGTCCGGAGCATTACATCCAGATGAAGTAACATGCCGTAGGAAACCGCAATCCCTATAGCTGGAGCCCCCCTTACCCTGAGAGAACTTATCGCCTCGGCGATTTCTTCAAGTGTACAGAGATTCAAAAATTTTTCATCACCGGGCAACAGGGTCTGATCGATAATTCTGACCATCCCCTTCCTGTAATCGATCGTTTCAATTATCATTCTCTGATTACCTTCCAATAATATTAATTTTAACACTTCTTTTACGGGGACGGTTATCAAAATCGATAAACACAATCTGCTGCCATTTACCCGTAAGGAGTTGACCATTCGATATTGGAACCGTTATTGAAGGTCCGACAAGCGCGGCTCTGAGATGAGAAAATCCATTTCCGTCTCCCCAGGTAGCATCATGCTTATATTCAATGTTTGAGGGAATTATTTTTTCAAAGAATTCGGGCAAATCCTGCAAAAGCCCGGGTTCAAACTCTATTGTCGTTACCGCAGCGGTGGACCCAGGAACAAAAACAGTTACCTGCCCTTCCTGAATCTCTCTCTCATCAATAATTCGCGAGATCGTATCGGTAAGGTTAATAATGGTTCCGTCCCCTTCGGTGGAAAAGGTGTGTTCATTATTGTAAACAACCACTCTAAGCTCCCTTCTTCTAACTTCCAGACGATTCTATAACGTTTCCAACTCTTCCAGCATTATAAAAAGAAGTCCAACGGGCAAACCGACAACATTAAAATAACAGCCTTCGATTCTTTTTATAAATGGCGCAGCTAACCCCTGAATCGCATATCCACCCGCTTTGTCAAAAGGTTCGTTTGTATTAATATATCCCTGAATTTCTCTAGAGCCAAGCTCCTTGAAATACACCTTTGTTCTCTCAATATCAATCATTCTACGGTTCTGAGGAGCTATAACTGCGATACCCGTTACAACTTCATGGCATTTGCCGGACAGAAAAGCGAGCATTTCAGCCGCTTCTTTTCGATCGGTTGGTTTTCCAAGTTCTTTATTCCGGCAAATTACTATAGTGTCAGCCCCAATAATCTTTTTACCCGGGCAGGATTTCCGAACAGCGGCAGCTTTTAATTCAGCCAGAGCTTTCACTTTCTGTATCGGATCATCAATGAAACACTCATTTTCGTTAACGCCGGACACGATAGTTTCAAATTCAAATCCAAGTTCTTCGAGTATCTTCTTCCGGCGAGGCGATCCGGAAGCCAAAACGAGATCTTTCTGAGCGCTTATTGGTAAAAAGGGGTTCATAAATTATTTTAAGAAACGTTCGGATCTCTGTTAATAATAAGGGTTACCGGACCTTCATTTACAAGTTTTACTTTCATCTTTGCGCCAAAAACACCCTCAGAAATACGTGAATAGTGGCTACTTAGAATATCAATAAATTTTCTGTACAACTCTTGAGCTTCAGAGGAGGGAGCGCTGTCCGTGTATGCCGGCCTTCTTCCTTTATTGCAATCTCCATATAGTGTGAATTGTGAAACTACAAGAAGAGCGCCTTCCTCATCGAGTACCGATCGGTTCATCTTCCCTTCTTCATCCTCAAATATTCTGAGTTGAAGACATTTCCTGGCTACCCAGTCAAGATTTTCAGAAGAATCTCCCTTTCTGAAAGCAACAAGAACAAGAATGCCTTTATCTATAGAAGCAGCCATAACCCCACCCACTTCAACACTGGCTTCGGAAACTCTCTGAACTACTGCCCGCATTGCTACCTCCCTATAATATTCCCATTTGAATAGTGCCTCTAATATTATCAAAGAACAGAATTAATTTTCTTTTCGCTTAAGCGCATATCTAAAATTCTGAACTGTTTTTCCAATTTACCTTTGTAATAATTCTTCTGAAAATTAGCTAAAATATCCATTGTCTGTCCATAAATATTTTGTGGTTTCCAAATCTTGCCCATAGAAAATCCAATAAAACTCGCTGGCCAGGCTGAATTCTGGCTACCTTCAAACTTCAGGTGCCCATTTCCAACAATCCGGCATTCATTCAGAATATCAACCCCCCTGAACATAAAAACAGGTTCAATATTACCAGGCCCAAATGGCGCCATCCGTTCAAGAAACAAAAGAAGCTCCATAGTACATTCTTCAATCGATATTTCAATATCAGCCTCGTGAATATAGTTAGAATTCCCATCCTCAAACAGCTCACCTACAACCTTATTAAACAAATTCGTAAAATCCGTAATTTTATCTTCATGAATGCTGAAGCCACCGGCTTCTTTATGCCCTCCAAACGCAATCAGCAGAGAGGAACACTTTTCGAGCGCATTCTTAACATGTACCATCCCCGCGGATCTTACCGAACCTTTACCAATACCATTCTCCTGAACGGCAATAAGGGCTGCAGGCAATCTGTACCTCTCGGCTAACCTCGCGGCCCCAATTCCAACCACACCCTGATGCCAGGACGCGGATGAAAAAACAAGCGCGTTTGGATTTCCCCTCTTCAGAAAAATATCCGCCAGATAATATGCTTGTTCCGTTACATTTCTATCAAAATATTTTCGCTGCTTATTCTTTTCTTCAATTTCCCCCGCTTTTGCAAAAGCCCCTTCCGTATCATTCTCAATCAAGAGGTCTACAACATCACGGGCACTACCAATTCGACCAGGTGAATTAAGGCGGGGGATTATTGTAAAACAGACCTGCTTAGCACTGAAATTCTCTTTGTTCAATCCCGATTTAGTTCTCAAAGCACTAAGTCCGGGCCTGTCCCACTTACCCATAGCATCCAATCCCAGGGAAACAAAAATTCTGTTCTCGTCACGAAGAGGCATATAATCACCAAGAGTGCCCAGGGCGACAAGATCAAGATATTTCTCCGGCGAAAAATCAATTTCAAGAGATTTCGCTAAAGCCTGAACAAGTTTAAAAGCGACGCCGACACCGGCAAGGTCGTTAAATGGATATTTTTCCGGTGGAAATTTTGGATTAATAAATGCGTCCGCGTTAATTCTAAAGCTGATATCATGATGATCAGTTACTAATACTTTTACTCCTTTTTCCAGAAGGAATGAAACAACTTCACTGTCGCTCGATCCACAATCCACCGAGATAACCAGTTTTAAACCCTTCTGAACCCCTTTTTTCATAACTCTCATTGCCAGTCCATATCCGTCTGTCGCTCGCCGTGGAACAAAATAAAGAACATTGGCTCCAACTTCTCTTAGGAACTGATAAATAAGAGTGGTCCCGGTTATACCGTCTGCGTCAAAGTCTCCATGTACAAGAATCAATTCACCTTCACGAATTGCTTCAAGTACAAGTGAAACAGCTTTTTCCATTTCATTGAATTCAAAGGGATCATGCAATTTCTCAAAAGAAGGGTTAAGAAAGTTGTTTATTTTTTCCGCGCTATCCAAACCTCTGCATAGGAGCAAGTGTGCCTGTACATCGGTTAGATCGCACTCAGCCGACAGTTTTTTGATAACCGAACTGTCTGTATTCTTTAACGTCCACTCGGAGTTCTTCTCATTTTCGTTTCTTTTCACAAACCCACTCCTCAGGACCGATAACGCATAACAAGAATCTCCGGTGGTAGAGTATAGCTATAAGCCGGATTCTGTTCCTATCTTTCATAAGATTGGATGTGATCATTTATCTTCGAATCTCCGTTACCGGGATTCTTCAGCAACCTACCCAAGAGTCAAACGAAGCGGGCAACTTCTCCTCTGCTATTTGGTCTTTCTCCGGATGGGGTTTACCAGCTATCGCCGTCACCGGCGATACTGGTGAGCTCTTACCTCACCTTTTCACCCTTACCCCTTAAAGGGGCGGTATATTTTCTGTGGCACTTTCCTTGGGTTGCCCCACTGGGAATTACCCAGCACCCCGCCCTGTGGAGTCCGGACTTTCCTCGAGTGAATTCACACCCGCGATCACACGCTTATCTCTACCACCGGATAACTTTACACAAATATACCTGTTAATTGGAAATATAACTAAGTTTTTCTAAAAGATCAAAGCTGATAAGGTGCCAATACTAATCTTCCTTACCGGCGAGTATATCCCCCGCAAGTTTATCGGCTTCCTTATTCCTGGATCTGCAGATATGCTGATACTCACATTTTTCAAAGTGTAACTCCATTTCCTTTACCTTTTTAACCAGAATTTTTAGTTTATCATTTTTTATCCTGTACTCACCCGACAACTGCCTCACAACAAGTTGGCTGTCAAGCTTGAAATATACCTTATTTACACCAATATCTTTCGCCAGAGATAATCCCAAAATAAGCGCCTGATATTCAGCTACATTATTTGTAGCACTACCAAGTTTTTTTACTCTTGATGCAACCCTCATCCCGGAGGGAAGATACGCTACAGCCGCTGCCGAGGCGGGGCCGGGGTTGCCCTTCGAAGCCCCATCACAATAAATCTCAAGAAAAGCCGGTTTTTTACAGGAGATATCAGAAAGAACCTTTTTAGTTTCTCTTAAATCAAGATCTTGTCCTGTAATACATTTATTAATGCGGTCAGCCAATTCAAGCAATGCTTTTCTTGGCTCTTCGAGAGACCCATATCCAGCTTTTTTAGCCGCTTCATCAAAGCTCTTCCCCCCCGTGACCTGAATAATAAATTTCCTCAGTTTATTCATAGCTTTCAGCTTTTTTGTTCTCCTGATAATAAACAAGAATTCGCCCACAAAATTCACACGTTATTATTTTGTTGTTTTTTCGGACTTCATGCGCCTTCTGGGGGGGAACCCTTGAAAAACAACCCTGACATACATCATTAAGAAGATTCGCTATTGCTGTATCATGTTTCGCTACAAGAATCCTCTGATATTCTACCCTGACTTTTTTTGATAGATGTGGAAGTATTCTTAATTTTTCGTCCTCAATAATATCAAGGCTTGCCTGACTTTTTTCAATATTCTTTTCCAGTTCCATTTTTTGAAACATCAATTTATCTTTCTTTACCTTAACTTCATCGGAAAAACGCGATAATTCCAGATTTTCCTTATCTATCATCTCAAGCACTCCAAGCATTCGCTCTTCATGCGTTTCAATTTTGGCGGCAAGATACTGCATCTCGTGTTCCCATGCCCGATAGGCCGCGTTAGTTTTTATACTATTTTCTTCTATTTTCTTTGTTTGAATTTTATCATTCTCACTTTTGATAACACTGTCCAAATAACGTTCTTCCTTCTCCATCTTTTTAAGCAATTCTTTCTTCTCGTTTAATTCATCTTCCAATATCAATATTTTCTCATCAATTTCCATGATTTTCACAGGATTCCTGTGAAGGATGTCTCTCTTTTCTTTTATCAACAGATCTTTATTTACAAGTTTTATAAGATATTCAATATCCTCCTTAACATTACTCATATTTATTCACCTTTCAACAAACCATAAAAAAACCTCCCGTTAAGGAGGTATATATGTTAAAAACCTTTATCTCTTAAGAACTCGACAACAAAAAACAATATTTTTTTCTTTAGCATCATTCCTATCGAGTCTGGCATACCTATAAATCCACTCTTTAAAGCCCAAATGAGAGATTTTACAAATATTGGGATGCCAGGTCAATATATTTTTGAATATTTTATGAATTTTTTGATTCTTAGTCCTGATAGAAACTGCATATCAATTGCGTACATTAACTTATATGTTAATACTTTTTCCAGGGAAATTCCCTAACCGTCCAATTCTCACCACCATCCACTGTTTTCATAACGATTGAATAACCATGCAAAATACCATCAATTACTTCTTCCCTCCCCCTTCCGACAATCCAGCCGCAGTCATCATCAACAAAATAGATATCTCTCATGTCAACTATCTTTTCATCTCCAGACATAATTTCAATCCAATTGTTTCCCCCATCAACCGTTCTGATAATTTTATCATTACCCACCGCGAACCCAATCATTTCATTTTTGAAGAAGAATCGTCTAATCTCCGCGTTATCCAGTTGAGATGCCCAGGTTTTACCACCATCGTTCGTCCTTAAAAGAACCTCTCCCCCACCCCAACCTGTATTTTCGTTTATGAAACAGATCGTAAATACCCCTTTTAAAACCGACCAGTTTGTTCCTTCAACCGTTTCCCAACTCTTGCCACTGTCTTTTGTTTCATACATAATTTCCGGATCAGATTCATTAAACCGGCTTCCAAGCAAAAAGACCTGGCTTGAATCAATTACACTCATACCCCACGCGTTTCGTTCTTGAACAACAGGAATCCAGTTATTCTTCCAGTTTAAACCCCCATTATCAGTTCTGTAAATTCCTTGATTTCCAAGGACAAACCCCAATGACTCATTAATAAATTTAACATCATATAGAACATCATCGGGAAAACCGCTAAAGGGTACCGATATCCAGGTTATCCCACCATTATCAGTTCTGTATATCCTTCCCTCTTTCCCAACAATCCAACCATGATTCCAGTTCATAAAATAGACACCCTGAAAATCAACGCTGTCAACCTTGCTCCCAACCCAGTTCTCACCAGCGTCAGTTGTCCTGGCAACAGTTCCTTCCTGCCCGACAATCCATCCGCTATTCCGATCAATAAAGAAAACACTATTCGCGTTATACAATATACTTACAATCTCGGCAGGATCTTCTTTCGGAGTTGTCACACTATTTTCCGAGCATGAATGAATTTCAAAATAGATAAAGATTATTATCATAATTGCCAGAAGGATGTTTCTTGTTTTATTACTCATTGTCGCCTCCAAAGCTGCAATTTCAACATATCAAATATGCAACAGAACATTAACCCGGAAATTGATTGCCTGAACCCACAACACATTGCGTATTATACAGATAGCCAGATAATATCCAAATTCAATAACGATAAATATTACACGAAATTGAAATTAGCAATCTTTAGACCAATCCCAGGTTATCTTCGTTTATATAATAGAGTTAGAAAAAGGAGGGAGTTTGGTGGGCCCAGCAGGATTTGAACCTGCGACCGACCGGTTATGAGCCGGGAGCTCTACCACTGAGCTATGGGCCCTTTATCCATTTCTAATTTGTTTAGCAGTCAATCTAACATTTGATAATTTATTAATCAACACTTTTGTAGGATTCGATCCCTTTTATAAATAATGAAACTTGTACCACACAAAAACTCTCTTTTAACATTTATACATCAATATAACCCTGCAGTTTTCTACTTCGACTCGGATGAGTTAATTTACGGAGAGCCTTTGCCTCAATTTGTCTTACTCTTTCCCTCGTCACTTTGAATATTTTGCCGACTTCCTCAAGCGTTCTCGGAGTTCCATCACCAAGTCCAAACCTCAGTCTTATAACCTTTTCTTCTCTCGGAGTTAATGTCGCAAGAACTCTCGCAACTTGATCAGTCAACATAGAATGGGCCGCGCTTCTATCCGGTGATATTGATTCTTCGTCTTCAATAAAGTCACTCAACTTACTATCATCGTCATCACCAACCGGACGATCGAGAGAAATCGGTTCTACACTTGCCTTCATAACACTTTTAACTTTTTGAATTGGATAATCCAGTTTTTTTGCTACTTCCTCAGCGGTCGGCGCACGTCCAAAAATCTGCAAAAGTTCACGCCTGGTTCTTGAAACCTTATTAATAGCTTCGATCATATGCACCGGGACTCTTATTGTTCTTGCCTGATCCGCTATCGATCTTGTAATTGCCTGCCTTATCCACCAGGTAGCATATGTACTGAATTTATACCCCTTCCTGTAATTAAATTTCTCGACCGCTCGCATTAACCCGCTGTTACCTTCCTGAATAAGATCCAGAAATTCAAGACCTCGATTCGTGTACCGCTTGGCAATTGAAATAACGAGCCTGACATTGGCTTCTATCATATTCTGTTTTGCTCTTTCAGATCTTAATTCACCTTTGTTTATCTTTTTCACAACTGCCTTTAGCAATTCATGATCTGCTTTTTTTTCTTTCTCTATCGTTCTTATTTTACGCCTGAGATTCTGGATCTTCTTTTTGAAATCTTTCAGATTCGACAGTTCCCATTTAAGATTTTTCTGAAGTTCCTTTTTCTTGCTCCCTTTTCCATTTAGTACCTTGATAGCCGCGTTTAACTCGGCATAGTTCATACCTGCAAATTTTTCGTATTCTTCTATCTGTTTATAATCATTTTTTAACAGCTTATAACAGAGTCTGACCTTATCGACAATTCTTTCAATTTGTTTCGGATGTAATTTTAACTTCCTGTTATATTTCTTTAGTTCACCAATCGTTTCTTTCAGCTTATCGGTTGTTTTTTTGGCTTTTCCACTACTTTCTTTCATATTTAAAAGAGATTTTAATTCATCAACTGTTCTGCGAAGTTCAATGGTTTGTTTCATAATCGTGATATATTTGCCCATTTCCTTCTTGCCGACTAAATGCGGATGTAGCCCCCCTGTTTCCAGTTTGATCACGTTATCAAGCCTAATTTCTTCCTCTTGAAGTTTAATCACAAAACCTTGAATTTCATCTGTCATAAAAGGAAGTTCAAAAAGAGCGGACAAGATCATTTTGTTTCCAGATTCAATTTCTTTCGCTACCTTAATTTCCCCTTCCCTGTCAAGGAGAGGAACTTTTCCCATTTCCCGCAGGTACATACGTACCGGATCATCATATTTAACCCTGCTTTTCTGGATTCGGGTTGTTTTTTTTGTTTCCTTTTCTTTCCTTTTGTTTTTTGCCTGTATTTTAAGAACAGCTTTCTCTTCGCTCTCAAAATATTCTATTTTCTCCTCACTTAACCGATCATAAAGTTTAACTATATTTCCCGGATTTACATCACTATTCAAAAATGAATCAATTTCATCATTGAGGATATACCCCTTTTTTTTGGATAATTTCTTTATCTTCTTGATTATTTCTTCATTTTTATCATTACTCATCAAAGTGATTACCCTCCTTGCAACCCAAGTTTTCCAAGTTCCCTTGCCACCTTTCGATACGCTTCTGCAATTTCAATCTCCTCTACAGAATTTCCGGTTTCCGAGGCCGAGTGAATCTGGTCAATTCTCTCCTTCATCATTACCATTTCCCGTCGGAGAGCCAAGCGTTTCAGCCAGAGCAATGTATCATCCAGTAATTTCCCAGTCGGTCCTGGCGGCAACTTCATAAAGGCGATTTGCGTTGCCATCTCTGATAACACAGGTTCTTTAAATCTCCCAAAAAACTCCGCGCTATTCAAGTCTACTCCATCTTTAACTGCTTTCTTAAAATCTCGATAGTAATTCCTGAAAACTTCACCCTTAAGATCATCCTCCAGGAGATTATCTATAATCCTTTCCGCGTAACTCTTCTTTTTCAATCCAAAACCAAATAACAGTTTTTGATTCTCACTCACTTTATCATCAAACGAAGCATCGATTTCTATTTTTTTCTTTACTCGTTTTCTCGGTTTTATCCCCGCCCGAAGATCTTCTAATGGAATGCTGAATAGATCTGATATCTCCTGCAGGTACAGTTCCCTATCGACTCTGTCACAAACATGTGAAACAGAATCAATTAAGTGTTTAACAATCCTACTTTTACGTGATCTCTGTTCTATCCCTTTCCTGGAAACCTTGCTTAGGTATACAAAATAATCGTCAGCAAATTTGAGTAACTCGCGAAAGGAATCAGCTCCATCCTTCATTATGTAGCTGTCCGGATCCTCACCCTGAGGCAAAACAACAATCTTAACCGTAATGCTTTCTATTAATAACTGGTCCGCTGATTTCACAGCCGCCAGCATACCTGCCCTGTCACCATCATTGATAATATAAACACGTTTTGTGTATCTTGCAAGTAATCGCGCCTGATCATTTGTAAAAGAAGTTCCGCAAACAGCACAAACATTCCTGAAACCAGCTTTCCACAGCATTAAAAAATCCATATAACCTTCAACCAATAAAGCAGTTTTGGATTCACGGATATATTTTTTAGACTTATTTAGTCCGTAAAGAATTTTTCCTTTTGAATAGACAGGACTTTCCGTTGTATTAAGATATTTAGGTTCCGATTTGTCGAGAACCCTTCCGGCAAAACCAATCATTCTATCCGATAGAGAATATATTGGATAGATTATTCTATTTCGGAAATAGTCCCTGTATCCACTCCCGCTCCTGCTTCGCATCACCAATCTTAATTTCGAAAGAACCTCTCTCGATAAACCAGCCTCAGATGCAGCTTTATATAAATTGTCCCATCCTGAGGGCGCAAAACCGATATGAAATTCCTTAATCAGATTATTGTCTACCCCCCTCTTTTTGAGATATTCCAAGGCATTTTTGCTGCCGGTGGCTTCCGTTAACATCCGTTCATAATATTTCCCTACAAATTCGATTGCATTGTAATATGGATCAAGTTTCTTGCGCCCCTCTCCCTTTTTCATATATTTGTCAATATCAATTCCAAGTTTAACCGCAAGCTTTCTTACAGCTTCCACAAAGCTAACACCTTCATATTCCATGAGAAAACTAAAAACATTTCCCCCTTTTCCACATCCAAAACAGTGATAAATCTGTTTATCAGGACTTACAACAAAGCTGGGGGTTTTTTCGCCGTGAAAGGGACAAAGAGCCTTAAAATTGGTGCCGGTTCTTTTCAAATCAAGCACGGAACCAATTAGATCAACAATATCGGTTCTGTCACGAATATCATTTATTTTCTCTTCCGGTATCATCTACCTCAATCACTACAGTTAAAAATAATAATCTTCAACAAATATTAAAGAAAAGAACGCCAACACAAGAAAGAAGTGGTATAATTATTTTAATTCTACTACTGCAACACCATCCCCGCCAATCGCCGCTTCACCCGGATGAATATCCTTAACACGCGGATCATTTCTTAATTTACTATACACCGCGCGTTTAAGTATTCCTTGCCCTATACCGTGGATTATTCTTACACTGCTGAGCCCCTGAAGAACAGCCCGATCAATAAGGTGGTCAGTCATTTCAAGCGCTTCTACCCTTTCAAGCCCCCTTATCATAATTTCAGGGTAAACCTGTTCCGCTGAAGCAACCCAATTGACCTTCCGCCTATTACCTTTTCTTTTCTTTTCTTTTATAGGAAGAATATCTTGCATACTTGTTTCCACCCTTATTCCACCTTCAAGCTCCACAAACACCTTGTCGGACTCACTTACGGAAATCACCCTGGCTCCCCTGTCCAAACTCACAATCTTCACCCACTGCCCCGGTTTTATTTCACCAGGCAAGATATATTGAACTTCTTCATTTTTCTTTATCTTTTCTTCGAGCAGTTTCTTTCTTTTCGCAATCTGTTCTTTAGCTCTTTTTATTGATTTTTTATCAGCCTGCGTTGTTCGAATATCGGTCACAAGCTTTTCTATACCCGCTCTCGCTTCAGAAACAACCTTCAGGGCCTCACTTCTTGCTTCCCTCTCATATTTCTTCATATTTTTATTCAAATCATCCAGCTGTTTGCCATAATCTGCCGCCAGCTCAGTCAACCTTTCCTGCTTAATTCTGGACTCGCTTAAATTTTCTTCCAGTAACTGCCGTTTCTCTTCCAGATAGGACAACAGCCCTTCTAAATCTTGTGATGAATTGTCAAGTTTGTTCTCTGCCGTTCTTACAAGATCATCGCTTAAACCAAGCCGACGGGCTGTTTCAAGACCCCAGCTTCTTCCAGGCACACCAAATTTCATTTTGTACAATGGTTTAAAATTAACGGAATCAAACTCCAGAGTGGCGTTAATAACCCCAATCTCTTCATGCGCCCATCCTTTTAAACCAGTAAAATGAGTGGTCACAATAACCCTGCCGCAAATATCCTTTAATTTTACCAATACAGCTTCGGCGATTGCCTCCCCTTCTTCATGAGATGTCCCATCCCCTATCTCGTCAATAATTACAATTGTTTCGCTGTCGGCAATACTTAATATCCTTTTTATTCTTAACACTCTGGACGAAAATGTGCTGAGTGATTTCTTTATGGACTGATCGTCACCTATATCAACAAGCACATTTTTATAATTTGGAATTGTCGTACCGGCCAGAGCAGGAACCAGCAATCCTGAACGATCCATTAAAATAAGCAATCCTATTGTTTTAAGAACCACAGTCTTGCCGCC